>NZ_JBFAMH010000046.1:0-28040 GCF_040656475.1 Streptomyces sp. NPDC049915 | reverse complement strand
GCGTTCACGCAGTTCGTCGGGGTACTTACGGGGAGCAGCCATGATCGGCATCCTTCCGGGTCTTGATGATCTACATCAAACCCGGGGCGATTCACTTCGGGTTCTTGCCCTTCACCGTCCAGAAGATCGCGGATATCGCGTCCTGACAGCTGCGACCGGGCCGGAAGCCATAGGACCTCGGCTCGAACCGCGCTTCCCACTCAGGCTCCAGCGCATTTTTCACGCGGGCCTGGAGAACCCGGTCACGGATGACCGGGATACCGAGCGGCCGTTGTTTCCCGTTGCTCTTCGGGATGAACACTCGCTTGACCGGCCTGGCCTTCCAGGGCTTCGACGACCGATGGATCTCGGCCGCCAAGATGCCTCGCGCCTTCGGCGTGAGGGCCCGTTCCCCGTCGATGCCAGCGGTCTCGCGACCACTGCTCTGCTGCGTCACCCGCTTCACGCTGACCAGCGTGTTGCTGCGACTTCGCAGCATGAGCTTCTGCAAGTTGCGGACCTTCTTGAGTTCCCCGTCCTGCGTCGCCTTGAAGATCCTCTGCCTCAGCCGCCGTACGTTCTCCTCGCAGGTGGCCCAGTCGATGCCGTGCCAGTCGAGTAAGTCGTCCTCGGGTCCGTTCACCGCAGGCGAGGACGTCACGACAGGTGTCGTGATCTCCATGTTCACCTCCGGTATCTAACTTGTCCCTCGGTTCGAGCGTCCTTGCAGCGGTGACTTCAAAGGCTCACCTGATCCACGTGGGCGCCCTTTCGAGCCGGGCCACCAGGACCCGTATCCGGCAAGTTATGCGAGGGACGGGTGAAGGTCCCGTCTCTCGGTTTCCTCTGGCCTTTCGGCCCGCCGGCCTTCGCTTCTTGGATCCTCCTTCTCCCGCCGGGGACTTCAGCCTTCCTCGCGGTCGACCTACCAAGCCGTTGGCCTGGACCCGTCGGGGTTTCCACGTTCCGCACCAGTAAGACGCGGCTGGGGTGGGCGCCCCCTCTACCCCGGAACCAGCGGTGTCCTCCCCTCGGGCTCAGTTACCCAAAGGTCGCTTGGTGCCTTCCAGTACCGGGTCCTGTGACCGCCGCCAACACGCCATCGACGCGGTCTTGAAGTCACGGGGCATCATCGAGGGTTCACTTGCGTTCGCCCGTCCAGCCTTTCCCTCACCTGTTGCAACCCGATGGCCGGGATGCCCTTGGGCTTGAACGCTCCGCTTCACACCCCGCCGTTGCCAGCGACGCATGGGAGCGCGGGGACGGGCCCTGGACACTGGCCCGAAGTTCAGCCGATCGATACCTCCTTCACGTGGCTGTCCTTACTTATCCGGAGCGACTTCGTGTCGCACACTGAGCAGGACAGTTGGCCCTTGAGTACGACGGTTGGCCTCTGGGCGCGATAGCTGACCCGCAAGGGCGGCCGGGAGCGGAGCCGCCCGGGATGATCCCGGCAGCCATCACTAGGCTCCAGCACCATGACCAGCGATTTCGGCTTTACCTGCTCGTGCTGCGGGTCCCACCACCCTGAGCTGCCAATGAACTACACGGCCGAGGCTCCGGCCGTGTGGGATCGGGCCTTCGCCGGCGCCGAGGACTGCCTGCTGTCCGCGGACCAGTGCGTGATCCGTGCACACAGCACTACTTCGTCAAGGGCCTGATCGAGATACCGGTCATAGACAGTGACGAGGTGTTCTCCTGGGGCGTCTGGGTCTCGCTCAGCCGCGAGAGCTTCTCCAGGGCCGCAGATCTGTGGGGCACCCCCGGCCGCGAGGCTGAGAAGCCGTACTTCGGCTGGCTCACCACTGACCTGCCGGTCTACCCAACGACCCTCAATCTGAAGACGCACGTGCACACCCGCCCGGTCGGTGAGCGCCCCTTCGTCGAGCTCGAACCCACCCACCATCCCCTCGCCGTCGAACAGCGCACGGGGATCACCCTGGACCGCGTGCGGGAGATTGCGGCGGCTGTACTCCACTCCAACGCGGGCAAGCAGGAGTGACGGCCGGCGCGATGAGTGAGGTCTCCACGGCCGCTGACTGGCGGGCGCGGATCTGAGCACCTACTTGGCCAGACGGGCCAACTATCGCGCTCGGTCACAGAGGGGACCATCCGACTTACCGCCCGCTCGAGTGGAACCCCAGGGCAATCCCGGGCGCGTCGGCTTCTGGGGCCGCTACGAAGATCACGACCAGTCAGTGATCTCGAAAAGGACCCCGCCCGTGCGCTTCCCCCGTGCCGCCGTCATCGCCGCCGCCCTCACTGTCCTACTCCTGCCCGCCACCGCCCACGCCGCTCCCACCGATGCCTTCCTGCGTAATCCAGGTCAGACCCTCACTGCCCCGGTGCGTGACGTCCTGGCCCAGCTGCCCATCTCCGTGGAGGACCGCACCGGCTACGAGCGCGACGCGTTCAAGCACTGGGTCGACGCCGACAAGGATGGTTGCAACACCCGCGCCGAGGTCCTGAAGGCCGAGGCCGTGATCGCCCCGGAGCAGGGCCCGCGTTGCACGCTGACCGGGGGAGAGTGGTACTCCCCGTACGACGACCGCTACATCGACGGCCCGCGCGGCCTGGACATCGACCACCTGGTCCCGCTTGCCGAGGCCTGGGACTCCGGCGCCTGGCACTGGTCGTCTGAAGAGCGCGAGGCGTATGCCAACGACCTGGGCGACGAGCGGGCACTGATTGCGGTGTCGGCTGCGTCGAACCGGTCGAAGGCGGACCAGGATCCGACGACGTGGCTGCCGTCGGCCGAGGGCTACCGCTGCAAGTACGTTGCCGACTGGGTCGCCGACAAGATGCGCTGGGGCCTGAGCGTCGACCCCAGCGAAGGGTCAGCCCTGTCGGAGAACCTGAGCCGCTGCCCGAACGCGCCGGTCACCGTCACGCTCGCCCGGTAGAGCGCAGAGCGCAGTTACCCGCGGCCGCAACGGCCGGTGTCTGCGGCCCTCACCGATGGCTTGCGTCTGGCACTGCTACGAGTCTGGCTCCGGGTGGAGGTTCACAAAGCAGCGCAGCCGTACGCCCGGCTCGCCTGGTTCGCGGGTTGTACGGTCCGCCGGTGCGATGGCACACCGCGCGCCGAGCAACGCCTGGACGGCGAATGCGGTCGCATCATCGGCGGCCGCCACCTCCACTACGGCCAGGCCCGGCACTGCCACGTGTGCGTCATGGATCTTCCTCACGCACGCCAGGACGTGCCCGCGGCTGCAAAGGTTCTGCCACTGGGGCTCCTTCACCCGACCGTGTACGGCTGCCCGCCGGGGAGGCTGCGGTAGGCAGGGCTCGTCATGTTCTGCGCAGCGGGGTGATCGCGGTGACGGGCGGCAACTTACGTTGCCGCAGAGCCTCCGTGAGTGCGGCAAGTGTCGTGCGCCGCTCGCGGTCGGCCTGGGGGCTTTGTTCGGCAAGCTTGTCCAGGAGACGGGCGCGGCCCTCTTCCACGGGGCGGTCCTCGGTGAGGACTTTGCTGAACGTCCTCATCACGGCGTCCGGTCCGGCGAGGCCGGTGCGCCGGGAAGCGGTCGCGGGCGGCGTGCTGCTCGCGGGGCGGGGCGCAGCTGGGGCCGGGTCGGCTTGAGGGCGGCTGGCGGGCTGCAGGGCGGTTGTGGCGTGAGCGGCTTCGCGGTGCGCGTCGTGAAGGAGCTGGGTCATCCGGTCGACGTCGCCGCCCAGGAGGCGGACGAACTTCTGCAGGACATCGCGCGGTGGCAGGACGGTGC
Organism: Streptomyces sp. NPDC049915; assembly: GCF_040656475.1. Taxonomy (NCBI): domain Bacteria; kingdom Bacillati; phylum Actinomycetota; class Actinomycetes; order Kitasatosporales; family Streptomycetaceae; genus Streptomyces; species Streptomyces sp. NPDC049915. The sequence continues at coordinate 24,336 of NZ_JBFAMH010000046.1, read as the reverse complement.
CCTCGAGGAGGGAGGCGACGGTGCCGGCGGTGAGGACCCAGCGGCTGGCGACGGCGATGTCGCTGGGTGCCGGGCGTCCTGCGCGCAGGTGCAGGGTGTGGATGGCGGTGCGCAGTTCTTCGGCGGCTGGCAGGGGTTCGGCGTCGGGGTCGGGGGAGGGTTCGCGGTATTTCTGGCTGAGCTTCTCGGTCTCCCAGACGGCGCGCAGGACTTCGGGGTCGGCGCCGCAGGCGTGGGCGAACTTGCGGGTGAGGTCCCAGGTGGGGACGCGTTCGCCGGTCAGTATGCGGGACAGGTAGGAGGGGGAGCAGCCGATCTTGTGGCTGACTTCCTTGTTGGTGAGCTGGGCGGTGCGGATGAGCATGGACAGGATCGGTGAGAGCCGGTTGTAGGCGGCTCCTGATGGTTCGCTGGGTGCGGTCTGCTCTGGTGCGTCTCCGCGTTCCCCACGGTCGTGGCCTGTGTCGGCGTTGTCAGTGGTGGCGTCGTTGCCGGCGGGGGCTTCGGGGGACATGCCGGTGCCGTTGGGGGTGGTGAAGAGACCGGTCAGGCAGGTGAGCGGTGTCTCGCAGCGGTTGAAGCGGGCCAGGCGCCGCAGGATGTACCGGTCGGTGTAGCGGTGGCGGGCGGTGTCCTCGCTGATGCGCAGCAGGGAGCTGATGGTGGCCCAGGTGACGCGACGGTAGCGGGCGCGGCCGACGACCGCGGCAGTGAGGCCGTCGAGCTGTTCTTGCAGCTGGGTGATGCGCTGCAGGGGCTCTTCCCCGCTGAGGGTGGGAAGAAGGCGGGCGAGATCGCGGGCGCCTTCCTGGATGTCTCTGGCGATCTCGGCGAGGAGTTCGTCTCCTGCCGAGGGGCCGTGACCGGCCGCGCGGGAGGTCGGAGCCGGGCGGGGCACAGGGGGTGGCTCTGGTGTGGGAGCTGGCTGTGTGGGGTGCGGCCCGGTGGATGGGTCAGGGGTTCCGGCGTTGCTGCGGCGTCGGTGGGCGGCCTGACGGCAGGCGTCACCGCAGTACTTGCGGGGACGGCCCTTCCCGGGGCCTCCGGTGAGCTGGGATCCGCAGAACTCGCAGCTGTCACTCACGGTTGCTTCCGTCCGTAACGAAAAGGGTTCATGGAGGGTTGGCCGCGACTGATACACCCGAGATTCCCCGGGTTTCGTCACACGCGGCCGTCCTGACTCGCGCGGTCCGGCCGGCACGGGGCCATCCCGCGCCAGCGGGCCGGGAGAAGAAGCGGTGATGCCGGTCTTCCCCCGGCCCGAGGCCTTTCAGCGCCGGTAGCGGCGGTTGTTCAGAAGCCGGAGGGCGGTGCCGGAGAGCACACCGCTGAGGACCGTTGCGGCCTCTGACGTAACCGTCACGTGGACGGCCGGGCGGGAAATGAGCAGGTACCCAATGAACAGGATGCCGATGAACACGCCGACGGCGAGTGTGCCAAAGCGGTTCACGTAACGGAAGTTTTCGTTACGGCCACTACGCTTGCTGCGTACGAAGCGGCCGGAAGGTTGTTTCACCCGGCGGCGCCGGGGGGTAGATCGCCCCATAGGGCACTCCTTTGGATTGCCGTACGCGTGCGGGACTTCGAACAGGGTTTGGTAGACGTTGTGCGAGGTCCCGCACGCACCTGAGGGTGAAGCTACCGATACACAGTGCGATAAGCTAATCAACCAAAAGCCGCACAACGGGCAAAATTTTGGTTGCCCCAGGACGGCGCGTTTTTCGTTGCTCAGACGCCGGAAATCTCCCTGAGTTCTGTAATGCCGCGGGTCAGCCGTGCCCTGCTTTCGACGCCGATCGCTTTCTGTCATTCCCTGACGTACCACCTCTCTTGAGCGGTCGCTCGATGCTGGACGATCGACATCGAGCGCTGCATTCCGATCAGAAAATGACCCCACTCGGTCGAGCATGTGGCGTAGCACGTCCAGAAACGTGCAATTGCATGATCACAGCGGTACAGCTCCGAGCACCGCACCGCGCCCTGCCCTCGCCGAACAGTCCACCCGCACCACATCGGCCTCCGCGTCGCGCTGCTCACCCTCTTCATCCGTGTCCTGGGCAGAACGGCGTGAGGCGCGATCACACAGGACGCCGACCACAACGACTAGTGCGCCAGATCCCGCCCGGCTGCCAGACAACGACAAAGCAGCTAACGCCGCTGGTCATCGGCGAACCTCGACACCAGTGGCTGCGCCCGGTCGCGGGGACGACGTCCAGCCCGTAGACCGGACCTATGGTGCTTCGGCCGCCGGTGGAGCCGATGCTGGCACAGGCCCGTGACACGATGCCCGCGCCGGGCAGGCTGCCTGGTGAGCTGCGATTTCAGCCGAAGTTCGACGGCTACCGGGCGATCGTCTTCACCCCGTGGCCGGCTCCAGGCCCGCTGCTGGTGCAGTCCCGCCGGGGCAGCCTCATGCAGAGCCGCTTCCCGGAGCTCGTGGCCGCAGCCACGCACCTGCCCGACGGCCTGGTCCTCGATGGCGAGCTGGTCGTGTGGGCGGACGGCCACATCTCGTTCGAGGCGCTGCAGCGGCGCGCGGTCTCCGGTGGCCGCGCCGCTGCCCGCCTCGCTCAGGAGATGCCGGCGCACTTCATCGCTTTCGACCTCCTCCAGATCGACGGGAAGGAACTGCTGCACGTCCTGTACGGCGAGCGGCGCGCGCAGCTGGAGCAGCTGTTCACCGACCGCGAGCTGAGTGCCCCGTGGACGCTCTGCCCGGAGACGACCGACCCGTCGACGGCGCAGCAGTGGCTGGCGTCCTGGACGCAGGTGCCCGGTGTCGAAGGTCTGGTGATCCGGGGGAGTGGGCAGCGGTATCTGCCGGGAGCCCGCGCGCTTTACAAGGTGCGCCGACGGGACACCACCGAGGCGTTGGTCGGCGCGATCACCGGCACCGTGCGCCGGCCGCAGACGCTCGTGCTGGGCCGCCTCGACGGGACCGGAGCGCTCCGGCCGGTCGGCCGCAGTACGGCGCTGCGGCCGGACGCGGCGCGCGACCTGGCCGAGCGGCTGACACCAGCAGAGCCCGGCCACCCGTGGGAGGGCGTACGGTTCACGACTTCCTGGGGGTCGCGCACGCCGCTCGACGTCGTGCTGGTCGAACCGGAGCTGGTCGCCGAGATCATGGTGGACACGGCACAGGAGCGCGGATCGTGGCGACACCCGGTGCGCTTCGCCCGGCTCCGGCTGGACGTCGCGGTCGCGGACGTCCCGCCCTTCGGCGCGGGCGCCGAGCCCGCCAGTGGCTGACCGCCCTCCCACCGCTCCCGACGCGGTACGGCGTCGCGGGCCAGTGAGGATGTCGCGGGTGCTGATACGGCGCCAGATGACGTGCTGTACGCCCTGGACCGTCCCAGGCCCGTACTTCCAGGTCGCCCGCCCGTTGCCGTCCCAGGTCAGCTCGAAGACACCGGGTGGGCTGCGGATGCCTCCACGCGAAGGCGGGCAGGGAACGCCCGCGGCCGGTGCGCAGGTCGTCGACGACGGCCGCCACGGCCTGGCGAAAGCGGCGGCGCTGGGCGGGGGCGAGGTGGTTCAGGTCGATGGTGCAGCGGGCGCGGCCTCGTAGGTGGGCACGCGAACTCCTTCAGGAAGCACGAAGCCCCCGGCCGGTGGCCCGGAGCGGTGGTGGCTATTCGTGTTGAAGGGCGTCGGTGACGTGAAGCTCAGTCGTGGGTTGTCGCGGCAGGCGGTGCGCTGGCACGCGTTCAACGGCGGTGTAGTTGGGATCGGTTGCGGTGGCTTTCCCGGGGGCCTGTGTGGTCGTGGCGCAGCATTCGCACGGCGGTCAGTTCTCGTAGAGGGCACGCATGACGTCCCAGAACTGCTGGGGTTGGGTGGCCTCACAGTCGTCGCAGTGACGCTCGGTGATCCATGTGCGGGCCGGGTGGTTCTGCTGGGCGGAGGGGCGGGTGTGGCCGTACTCGATACGGAGCGGTCGACGGCACAGTGGGCAAAGGTCTTCGTGGAGAAGTTCGTGATTCATGCGCGGACTGTGCACACGGCGGCTGCTTACCGTCTCGGGCAGCCGGGACGGCCCGCCTGGCGGGCGTCACGGTAAAGATCTGTTGATGGCCTCCCGTCCGGCGGGAAGCACCCCGGATCACCCTTTTCCCGCAGGTCACAGGCGGGGTTCCATGGTCCAGTGATCAGCAAAGCGGAGGTTCGTCCCGGCGACGGGTGGAAGTACTACTTCCGCAGCGTGATGGTCGGCGACGGCCAACGCCCTGCGGGCGCGCCGCTGCGCGCCGCCCAGGACGAAGCAGGCGTCCCGCCCGGCGTGTGGAAGGGGCAGGGCTTGGCCGCGGTCGCTCTCAAGGACGGAGATGTGGTGACCGAGCGGCAGGCCGAACTGCTCCTGGGTGAGGGCCGGCACCCGGACGCCGACCGGATCGAGCGCGAGCTCCTGGCGCAGGGCAAGAGCCCGGAGCAGGCCCGGCGGGCGACCGTGCTGGGCAGGCCCATCGAGCACAACCGCTCGCCCAAGACCGATAAGGCCAAGGAGCGCACCCCCTGGCTGGGCTTCGACCTGACTTTCCGGCCCCCGCCGACGGCACACATCGCGTGGGCCCTGATGGACGACCAGCACCGCCGGGTGCTGGAGCTGTGCCAGGACATCGCCCGGGACAAGACACTGGCCTGGCTGGGGGATGCGGTCGCGGAGATCCGCTGGAAAGGCGGCGGCAGGCTCCGCGCCCGGGTCAAGGACGGGCTGATCGTCGCGGTCTTCCGGCACTACGAGTCGAGAGCCGGAAAGCCGCTGCTCCACGATCACGCGGTGGTGTCGATCCGTGCCCGGCGGCCGGACGATAAGGGGACGTGGGGCAACCTGTCGGCGGACTCGCTGATGGCCCACATCGTCGCGGCCGACACCCTCTACCTCCTGTACTTCATGGAGGAGGTGTCCGCCCGGCTCGGGTGGGCGTGGGAGCCGCGCGAGGTGACGCCCGGCCGCCGGCCTGTCATGGAGATTGCGGGCATCGACCAGCGGCTCATCTGTTGGCAGTCGACCCGCCGCCAGCAGATCGAGGACGCGCTGCCCGTCCTCACGGCCAAGTACGAGGAACGGCAGGGCCACTCGCCGGGGGAGCGGGCCGCCTACGCGCTGGCCTGCCATGCCGCCGACCAGACGCGCCCGCCCAAGCGCACGGAGCTGCGGTCGCTGACCGAGCTGCGCAAGCGATGGCGGGAGTCGGCGATCCGGGCCTACGGCGCCGACGTCGTCGACCGGCTGGCGGAGAGGGCGCGGGCTGCGGCCGCGGCGGTGTGGGCGCGGGTGCGGCCGGTGGTCGACATAACGCTGGCGGCCGTCGACGTCGTCGCCGTGGTGTACGTGATGCGCGGAGCGTTCAAGCGCCACCACCTGCTCGCCGAAGCCCGCCGCTACCTCTCCTATGTCCTGCGCGGCTGGCCCCACCAGGCGGGCCTGGACGAACAGATCGTGCAGACAGTCGTCGACGACTACACCCGCCGGGCCAGCCGACGGATGATGACCGCCGACCTGCGCGCCCTGTACCCGCGCGACACCGAGGACCAGGCGGTGCTGCGCCCACTGACCCGGAAGCGGTCCGCGCCCCAGTACGAGCGGGCCCGCCTCGCCGCTGGCGCCCTGGTCACCCGGGTCCATGCAACGCGGCGTGCGGAGCGCCTGAGCTCCCGCACCCGGCCGCGCGCCGTCGCCGCGCCCGCCGCCTTGAGGTCGCACCCGCGGCCGTTCCATTACGCCCGGGAGGCCAGCCGCGTCCTGGAGGAAGAGACCGGCGTCGACACGGTGGAGCAGACCCGCCGGACCCTTGAGGCCGCAGCCGCCAAGCTCCAGGACGGCATCCGGGAGCGCGCCGTTGCCCACGGCCCCCGACCGCAGCCCGCCCCGGCGACGGCCCCGCCGCCGCACACCCAGCAGCCCGGCACCGAGCACACGCCGGGCCGGACCACAGGAGGAGTCGCGTGAGCACCCCGGAAGAATCCCCCAGCCTTGATGACGCCCTCGCCCGCGCCCGCGCAGCCGCCAAGGACATATCCGCCGCGCTCGATGAGGACCAGGAGCCCGAGTCCGATGAGCCCCTGGGGTGGCAGCCGATCTGGAAGCGCCCCCGGAAGCCGAAGTCGAAGGCGGCGAAGAAGCAGGAGCTGCGCAAGCAGCGGCGGCGACTCCAGGACGCCGGGAAGCGCCGCCTCGCCGCCGCGCAGTCGCGCCGGCCCCGGTCCCGGCAGAACCGGATCGGCAACGCGGCCGCGCGCCGCGATGCCCGTGCCCTGTCCCGGGTGCGGCACTCCACCGCCTGGCTGTGGTGACGATGCCGGGCATCGTCCACCGAGTGGAGCCCACGATGTTCTGCATTCACTGGCGATGCACGACGCCTCATAAGCGATCTTCGGAGCGAGTGCCTGTGGATAGAGTCCGCGCACTGACGGTGGGCGGACTCGCCCGGTCGGCGCTCGTGTTGCCCCTTGTCCAGTTCCGCTACCTGCGACATTCCGCCCATTCAGGCGGGGGAGGACTTCGTCCCGCCACGCTGCGCGATGCCCCGGCGGTCGGGGCTCCGGACTCCGCTCGCCGTCTCGCTCGGGTCGACGGCCGCCTTGTCCGCGCGCTCCTCCCGACACCCCACTGAAACGCGGTCTTCTCAACTCGAAGCTGCAGACTTCTACCCGTAGCCGGCGCCGGGGGATGCCGCACGCGGCAGGACGCGGCATCCCCCCGGCGCCCAGGTCAGCACGAAGAGACGGACGTGTGGACCAGGTGGAGCAGCTCGCGGACCAGCCCGCCGGCCAACGTGGCGGAAGCAGCGTAGAACGCCGCCTGCCCGAGGCCCTGGACAAGACGATGGCGGGCACGTCGCCGCTTCGGGACAGGACGGTGCGTACGGTGGGACATGACGGTCTCCGATCAGGGGATAAGTCGGCTGCCCCCGCACCGCGTGTTCCTGGCAGGGATACGGTGCGGGGCGCAGTTTCTGCAGCCCCAAGCCTTATGGCTGACGTCCGCTGAATGCAGCTCCCGAGGCTCGAATCTCGATGTAACTTCGGCGCCGTGAACGGGAATCGGGCCACCAGGTGGGGCGAGGGAACGTCGGCCGATCTGGTTGCCGACGCGCACGCTCTGGGCGTGATGAAAGCCAGTCCCAGGATGGTGACCTCCTGGGTCGAGGACGGGATGCTCGCCAGCCCCGAGCCGCGCAAGACCAGCGCGCACGGCAGCGATCCGCGAGTCTTCCCCCCGGAACAACGTGAGTTGTTCACCAGACTTCTCGAAGCTCGAGAGCGTTCCCCGCTGGGGCGCATCCCGCAACGCTCGCTGATCCGCGTCGTGCTGTACCTGTGGCTGATCGACGACACGATCGTGCTCACCCCGCAGGCGCGCCGAGCCTGGCGTACCCACGCGCGCGCTACTGGCCAGACGACCGCCGTCCGGCGCAGCGAGAACGTCCGCGCCATCGTTGAGCAACTCGCCCACCCCTCAGCCACCTTCAAGCAACGGCGCGCCGCCCAGCTCGCCCTCGAGGAAGGCGAGCGGACGGGCCGAATCGACATCGACAGACTGACCGCGGTCCTCACGGAGTTGTACTCGCCCTGGCCCGCCCAGCCCGGACTCCCGAGAATCGAACGAGCCCTGGCCGGCCCCTTCGGGCCCGTCCCCGTCCAGCACCACATCGCGATGTGGAAGGCCAGAGAGCAGACGATCCGCCGCCTCCCATGCCGCGGAGACGGCACGCCTCAGACTGGCGCGCTGACGGCCCGAGGCCGGTCACCGACCAGTTGGTCCAACTTCAGTGGCAACGCTGTCCCGGTTCGGTGTCACTGGACAGCCGCGCCCGCCTGAAGATCACGGCTCGGTAACGGCACTCAGTGGGGCGTCACACCGTCGACTTTCGCCACACCTCTACCAGGTGACGGGGGACTTCCATCCGGACCCCCGCGCCACCTGCGTGAGGAGCTTCGTCATGACGTACACCAGCAGGGCCCGACAGCCCGAACCGGAGCCGCGCCCGACCTGGTCAAGGGATGCTGAGCGGCCTCCGGGCGGCCAGGAATTTAGTGCCGTGAACGGTGCCGCGAACGATTCCAACGTCGTGCCCATCACTGCAGCTCACACCGCTCGACAAGGGGCCTCCCGACACGCTGACACCTCTCTCCCTTCCTCTGAGACGTCGACGAAGGGGAAGAAGTCCACCCCCACGGCCGGGAAGGTGCGGGCCGATGCGCTGCGGATGCTGGGGTGCGTGCGGATAGCCACGGTCCGGCAGATGGCTCAGGTGATCACGAAGGAGGACGCCGACGGCCGGTCGTACGTGCGCAGGGCGATGAAGAAGCTGGCGGAGCTCGGGCTGGCGGAGACGAACGGCAAGGACGGCAAGCACCCGATCTGGAACCTGACCCCGGCGGGACAGAAGGCTCTGGCCGATGGCAACGAGCTGCCTCCCCGACCGAAGGCCGGCACCGGAGCGAAGGCCGTTCGCGCCGGGTTCGGTCCGCACGGCGTCGCGGTGACGGACATGATCCTCGCCTACGGCGGTCGCAAGTACCTGACCGACTGGCAGGTGGAGGTCAACCACGCCATCAAGGAGACCGGCCTGAGTTTCAACACCGACGCCGTCCTCGCGCTGCCGACCAAGACCAGCGAGGTGCGCCTCTTCGAGCTCGACAACGGCACCATGTCCCAGGCCCGGCTCGCCAAGGAGGTCTGGGACTACGAGCGCTACGCCGGGCACCGCGTCTGGGAAGGCGCCCGCGGCACCAACGGCCGCACGTTCCCGTTCTGGCAGCGCCACCGCTACACCCGCTCCCAGACCTTCCCGCGGCTGCACGTCGTCCTGGCGGGGAAGGAGGAGCACCTGCTCGACAACCGCCTCCAGGCGCTCGCCGACGACGTGCAGGGCATCGCCGTCGCGGTGTGGGTGAACACCCTGCCTCGGCTCCAGCGCGGTGAGCCCTGGTACGAGATCGGTGTCGATGACCCGGACCGGCGCCGCCGGCGCTACCCGGAGCCCGTAGGCCGCTGAGGTGCGGAGCAGGCCCGCCGGAGACGACGACGCTCCCTCCCGCAACAGCCGTGGGGGAGCGTCGTTCTGTGCGCGGCGGCGGGCTAGGCCGGTGCGGTAGTCGCCGGGCAGGCCGGTCAGGGTCGGACACGCGTGGCGCCCGGGTCTCCCTGCTGTCCAAACCGGGCCGGGATGTTGGTGTCCGCGCGTACGCTCGGATCGCCCGCCATGCCCTCAACCCAGGAGACCCCGGTGACCGCACAGGAGCCCCGCATCAATCCCGCCGTCAGCAGCGGAGGAGAGGGCTCCCCGGCACCAGTGATTTCCGGGTGCACGCGCGTCGAACGACAGATCACAGCACGTGGCGCGTCTGCGGACGAACTCGAAGCCCTCGGCTTGCCCAGGTACGCCATGCTTCCAGTCGTGGTCTACCAGGCCATTCAGTACGACCAAGACGACAACGTCCTGGCGGCCACGACCACCGTCGTCCCTTCCCAGCATCCGACTCCCGAGGGCTGGCAGGTTTCGCCCCGGGGCGGTGACTGATCGCAGATAGGCAATGAACTGCCGCCTGTGTACTCGGTGTCCCTCGCCAAGGGAGTGCCGCGACCGCCCACGGGTCAGGCAGCCAGGGCGTCCCGCAAGTCGAGTACGGCGCGCTCGTGGTGGTGCTGAGCGGGGATCGCTTCGTACAGGTCCAGGGCGCGGCGGCGGACCAGGCCGGTGCGGTAGTCGCTGGGCAGCGCGGTCAGGGCGGCGACCGTACGGCGGCAGGCCTGCTCGGTGTCTCCGTTGTGATGGAAGCACGCCGCCGCGTCGATGTTCAGTAGGGTGCGCGTCATGGTGCTGGTCGGCGCGGACAGCTCCAAGGCGCGCTCTTGGCTGACGTGGGCGAGGCGGGTGTCCCCGAGCGTGGTGAAGGCGTGGCTGAGGTGGACGTGGTGCTTCTGTTCGCCGTACGTCAGCCACGTGTCCGACCGCTCGCCCTCGGGGAGCCGGTCCATGAGCGCGTCGGCGGCCTCGAGCGCGGCGCGGGCCTGCTCGCCTCGCGGCATGCCTGGGCGAGGACTTCCTCGCCCTGGCACTGCACCGCGAACACCGCCACGTACCCGGCGCGCTCAACGTCGCCGGACTGATGACCTGGGACGACCTCAACAACATCCTGGCCGCGCACCGGCTGGAGCCGCCGCGCATGCGGCTGTCCCGCGACGGCGAGACGCTGCTGGTCGGTGGATACACCGCCCCGATGGCCATGCGTCGGCACACCGTGTGGCACCGCCTCCACCCGGCCGAACTGCACGCCCGCCTCCGAGAGGGCGCCTCGCTCGCCCTGGACAGCGTCGACGAACTTCACCCGCCGATCGCCCGCCTCGCCGAAGCGGTCGAGCGCGACCTCCGTACTCGCGTGCAGGCCAACCTCTACGCCTCGTGGACCAGCACCGAGGGCTTCGGGGTTCACTGGGACGACCACGACACCGTCATCGTCCAGCTGGACGGCGCGAAGCGGTGGCGGATCTACGGCACGACCCGACCGGAAGCGCGTGGGTTCGCACAATCCTGGCCTCGAACAACGCAGAACCCGCGCGCGACACCGTAGTTAAGTGCGGTGCTGCGAGCGGGTTCTGTGGCAGTGCGACGCTCTCTGGCAGAGGCCTACGGGGCTCCGCCCCTCAGGGAACGGTGAGAACGATCTTTCCATGGGCCTGGTGGGAGCGAAGTCGTTCAGCGGCCGTGTCAGCGGTCTCGAAGGTCAGGGTGGTGTCGATCAGGGGCCGCACGCGTTCGTCGGCGATGGCGGGCAGTAGCTGCTCGCCGGCGGCCGTGATGACCGAACCGAGTTCGGCGGCCCGAGTGAAGCCGAAGGAAACTCCAGCGAGGCGCAGGTGCCGGTAGGACAGGGCGTCGAGGTCTATGGTGGTTTCGGCCGTGTCGAGGCGGCCGATGTTGACTACGGCACCGTCGACGCGGGTGGCGGGCAGGCAGGCCGCGAAGGTGGAACCACCGACGTGGTCAAGCACCACGTCGACGCCGTCGCCGCGGGTGGCGTCCAGAACTGCCTTCGTGAGGTCTTGTTCGTCGGTGGCCACGACCTTGTCGGCGCCGGCCCGCTTCAGCAGGTCGTGCTTGGCGGTCGAGCGGGTGGATGACCTGTCCGGCGCCCAGGGCCTTGGCGATCTGCACGCCGATCAAACCGATGCTGGAGGTGGCCCCGGTGATCAGCACCGACTGCCCGGCCCGGAATCCGCCGGTCATCAGGGCGCCGTGCTCGGTGAGCAGTCCGGTGGGCAGCGCGCACGCTACGCGGTAGCCGAGGCCGTCCGGGACGGGCAGGACGTGGCGGTGGTCGGCCAGGACGTACTGGGCGAAGCTTCCCGGGGCCGTGCCCATCACGCGGTCCCCGACAGCAGGGCTGTCCACGCCGTCGCCGACGGCCGTGACCCCGCCGGCGAACTCGTAACCCGCCTAGTACTCCTTGCCGGTGCCGCCGGAGGTGGGGTCGGCGTCGGCGAGCATGGAGGCGTCGGCGTTGTTCAGGGCGACCGCGCGGGCACGTACCACGACCTGCCCGGGTCCCGGCTGAGGTACGGGGACCTGGCGGCTGGTCCAGTCGGGGCCGGTGCCGCCGAACAGGGCGGTCATCGTCTCGGGCATGGGCGGCTCTTCCTTCGTGTCGTGCGGGTCACTGGCTGCGGGTGCGCGGGGCGTTGTACTGCTCGTCGGTGATGTGCTCCAGCCAGGTGGTCTCGGGCCGGTCGTCGTCGGGTGCAGTGGCGTCCCACAGGGCGAGGTGCTGCATGAAGTTGTCCTCGGTGGCGCCGTGCCAGTGCTCCTCGCCGGGCGGGCAGGTGACCGTCTCGCCGGGGTGGGCCTCGTAGACGACCCCGTCGCGGGTGCCGACCAGGGCGGTGCCGGCAACCACGTGGAGGGTCTGGCCCACCGCGTGGTGGTGCCAGGCAGTGCGGGCGCCGGGGGCGAAGCGCACCATGTTGGCGCGCAGGCGGGAGGGCTCGGTGCCGGCGTGGATGACGTCGAACCAGACGTCACCGTTGAACCACTCCTTGGGGCCCTTGCCGGTGGGCTGTGGCTTGACGAACTCCACGGGGTGCTCCTTGCTCTCGTGCGCGGGGTGGGCCGGGAAGGGATGCGGGTCAGCGTTCCAGCATGGCCAGGCCAGATTCGGTGTGGGTGTCGCCGGCGGCCGGGGGAAGGCTGGAGAGCTTGGTCAGCACCTCGGTGCTGAGCCGGAGGCCGTCAGCGGCGGTGTTCTCCTCGACCCGGAGCACGCGCTTGGTGCCGGGAATGGGGGCGATGTCGTCGCCCTGGGCCAGGAGCCAGGCGATGGCGACCTGCGCCGGCGTGGCATCGACCTGAGCGGCGATGGCCTGGACTTCGTCGGCAAGGGCCAGGTTGCGCTGGAAGTTCTCACCCGTGAAGCGCGGGTTGCCGCGCCGGAAGTCGCCCTCTTCGAAGTCGCTCTCCTTGCGGACGGTGCCGGTGAGGAAGCCGTGCCCGAGCGGGGCGAACGGCACCAGGCCGATGCCCAGTTCCCGCAGGACGGGCAGGACCCGGTCCTCGATCCCGCGGGTCCACAGCGAGTACTCGGACTGCACGGCGGTGACGGGGTGGACGGCGTGGGCGCGGCGGATGGTGTCCGGGCCGGCCTCGGACAAGCCGAAGTAGCGGACCTTGCCCTCAGTGACCAGCTCGGCGACGGCGCCGGCGGTCTCCTCGATCGGCGTGTTCGGGTCGACGCGGTGCTGGTAGTACAGGTCGATGTGGTCGGTACCGAGGCGCTTGAGGGAGCCTTCGACGGAGGCGCGGATGTTGGCGGGGGTGGAGTTGAGGTTCCAGGCGCCGGCGCCGCCGTGGTCGATCATGCCGAACTTGGTGGCGAGGACGGCCTGGTCGCGGCGGCCCTTGAGGGCTTGTCCGACGAGGTCTTCGTTGATGTAGGGGCCGTAGATTTCGGCGGTGTCGATGAGGGTGACGCCGAGGTCGAGGGCGCGGTGGATGGTGCGGATGGATTCCGCGTCGTTGCTTCCGGCACCGGTCAGGCCGTGGGACATGCCCATCGCCCCCAGGCCGATCCGGGAGACCTCCAGGTCACCCAGCTTGATGTGCTTCATGGCTTCGTGCTCAGGCTTGACGAACTGCACGGTGGTTCCTTGCCGTGATCGGGTGTGTGGGTGGGGAGTGTCGGTCGGGTGTGGTGTCAGCGTTCCAGGGTGCGCAGTCCGGCTTCGTTGTGGGTGTCGCCGGCGGCTGGGGTGAGGTTGCCCAGGCGCTTCAGCTGCTCGTCGGTGAGGTGGAGCCGGTCGGCGGCGAGGTTCTCCTCCAGGCGGGAGACTCGCTTGGTGCCGGGGATGGGGGCGATGTCGTCGCCCTGCGCAAGGAGCCAGGCGATGGCGACCTGTGCGGCAGTGGCGTCGGCCTGGGTGGCGATGGCCTGGACCTCGTCGAGGATGCGCAGGTTCTGCTGGAAGTTCTCGGCGGTGAAGCGGGGATTGTTGCGCCGCCAGGCATCGTCGAAGTCGTCGAGGGAGCGGATGGTGCCGGTGAGGAAGCCGTGGCCGAGCGGGGAGTACGGCACGAAGCCGATGCCCAGTTCCCGCAGGACGGGCAGGACCTCGGTCTCGGGGTTGCGTGTCCACAGTGAGTATTCGGACTGCACCGCGGTGACGGGGTGGACGGCGTGGGCGCGACGGATGGTGTCCGGGCCGGCCTCGGACAGCCCGATGTGGCGGATCTTGCCTTCGCTGACAAGTTCGGCCAGGGTGGCGACGGTGTCCTCGATGGGTGTGGCGGGGTCGACGCGGTGCTGGTAGCACAGGTCGATGTGGTCGATTCCCAGGCGGGTCAGGGAGCCTTCGACGGCGGCTCGTACGCTGGCCGGGCTCGAGTCGAGGGTGTCGCGGCCGGAGTGGGAGATCATGCCGAACTTGGTGGCCACGACGACCTGGTCGCGGCGGTCCTTGACGGCGCGGCCGACGAGTTCCTCGTTGGTGTAGGGGCCGTAGACCTCTGCGGTGTCCACCAGCGTGACGCCCAGATCGAGGGCGCGGTGGATGGTGCGGATCGACTCCGCTTCGTCCAAATCCTGGGTGCCGTAGACGCCGGTCATCGTCATGGCGCCCAGTCCGATGCGGGCGACGTCCAGTTCGCCCAGGCGGATGTGCTTCATCAGGCGTCTCGCATTCTGTCTGTGCCGTCGGGACCCAGGAGGCCCCGAGGGGGTGTTGGGCCCGACAGCTCGGCTGGGGTGCGGGGTGGGTCAGTTGCCGCCGACGGTGAGGTGGCCGGTGGCGAGGGTGGCGATGACGCCGCCGTCCATGAGGAGGTCGGAGCCGGTGATGAAGGCGGCGTCCGGTCCGAGGAGGAACGCGGCGACGGCGGCAACCTCGTCGGCGGTGCCGACGCGGCCGGCGGCGCTGGCCTCGATCATCTTCTGGTAGCCGGCGGCGCCGGGGCCGCTCATCTCGTCACGGGCGAGGGGGGTGAGGATGATGCCGGGACTGACGGAGTTGACGCGGGCGCCGCGCTGGCCCCAGGTGACGGCGGCGGCCTGGACGCGCAGGTGGTTCGCTCGTTTGGCCAGCGCATAGGCGGGACCGGAGTCCTTCACGGCCGCCACGAACGGCAGGTCCAGGAGAGCGTCGGTCGGGGTGAGGGCGAGATCGCGTTCCTGTTCCGAGGTGAGCGGAGCCAGGCCCGACATGTGCCCGGCCATGCTGGAGACGGTCAGCCCCGCACCGCCCGGGGCGATCACCTTGGCGAATTCCTCCAGCACGAGAGCGACGCCCGCCAGGTCGACGGCAAGGATCGCCTCGGCGGGAGCCTGAATGGGGGAGAGTCCCGCGGTGTTGACGACCTGCTGGACACTGCCGAGACCGGCTGCGGTCTGCGCGAGGGCGTGCACCGACTCCCGGGAGGAGATGTCGACGCTCTGGGTGGCGACCGTGTGGCCTGCGTCCTTGAGCGCCTTCGCGGCGGATTGCAGTGCGCTCTCGTTGTGGTCCGCGAGCAGGACGGTGCGTCCGGGCCCTTGGCGGCGGGCGATGGCCTGACCGATACCGCCGGCGCCGATGGTAACGAGGACGTCGGTGTTCATGCTGATCTCCTGGCTATGAGGTGGGTGAGGCGCGGGAGGGGTCATTCTCCGGGCGGGAAGTCCGTGGAGGTGGCCAGGTCGCGCTGTGCTTCGAAGTCCTCGATCCGCTTGCGCAGTACGCCGAGGGTGGCGTCCAGGGCCTGGGAGCCGAGCACCATCCGCAAGGGCGCCGGTTCGGTGTCGGCGGATTCGATGATGCGGCCGGCCATGCGCTGCGGGTCCCCGGGGGCGAGGCCGTTGGTAGGGTCGAGCATCGCCCGGAAGGCATGCGCGGGGTTGCCGTCGTAGGCGTCGATCGCCTCGGCGACCTGGGCGCTGCCGTAGCGGAACTCGGTGCGCGCGCCGCCGGGCTCCACGATGGTCACCCCGATGCCGAACGGAGCGACCTCCTGGGCGACCGCTTCGGCGAACCCTTCCACGCCCCACTTGGTGGCGTGGTACATCGAGTTGCCGGGGAAGGCGACCTGCCCGCCGTAGGTCGACATCTGGATGATGCGGCCACCGCCCTGGGCGTGCAGGTGCGGCAGCGCCGAGCGGATCAGGGCGATCGAGCCGGTGAGGTTGGTGGCGATGATCTGCTCGACCTGCGCATCGGAGATCTCCTCGGCCGCGCCGAACAGGCCGTAGCCGGCGTTGGAGACGATCACGTCGATGCGGCCGGCGGCGAACGCGGCGTCCACCGTCTTGCGGACGGCAGCGGTGTCGGTGACGTCTAGGATCTCCGGGCGGAACGTGTCGGGATACTGCTCGGTCAGGTCCGCCACCTTGTCCAGGTTGCGGACGGTCCCGATGACCGTATCTCCGCGCTGAAGGAGCTGGGTGGTCAGTGCGTGGCCGAAGCCGCTACTGACACCGGTGATGAGCCAGGTACGGGTGGTCATGCGTCGGCCTTCTTCGCGGTCGGGGCGCCATCGGCCGACGCGGCGGCGACGGCGTCGACGGCGGCCAGGGCGTTGAGGGTGCGGGGGTAGCCGATGAACGGCAGCAGCCCGGTCAGGACGGCGAGAAGAGTGGCGCGGGTGTTGCCGGCGTTCAGGTTGGCGGCGACGTGTCCCTTGACCTGGGCGTCGGCGCCGCCGAGCGCGGCGAGCATGGCGAACGTGAGCAGTTCCCGGGTGGGGGCGTCGAGGCCGGTGCGGGTGTAGTGGTCGCCGAAGCAGTTGCCACTGAGGAACCGCTGGATGTGCTGCTCGTCGGCAGGGGCGTTCGCGTACATCGCGTCCACCGCTTGGTCGCCGACGATCTGCTTCTGGACCGCCAGGCCCTGCTTCATCCGGGTGTCCGGGCCGGTGGTGGACTGCCCTTTCAGGGGCAGTTCGATGCCGCGGTCGGTGAGTACCTCGTTGGTGGCGTGCAGGAAGTCGAAGACCCGGGCCATGCCGGCGTACGGAACCGCCTGGTAGACGATCTCCTTCGCCGCGACCGGGGTGACGCCGACGGTGAGGGCGGCGCCGAGCATCACCCGGTACTCGGCGAGGGCGCCGACGGCGATCATCGCCGCGAGCTGCATCATCAGCCGGGTGGGCTCCGGCAGCTCCTGCGTGTGCTGCAGGACCTCGTCGAAGGCGAAGTTGTCGAAGTACTCGATCAGCTCCGGGTCGGTGACGGCGAGGGTGGAGACGTGGCCGGGAAAGAGCCGCTCGTGCGCGGCGCAGGCGGCGGCGTTCGGCTTGCGGCCGGCACTCACGGGCGGACCACGACCTTGAGGTTGGTGCGGTCGTCCATGGCCTTGTACGCCTCGGCGACCTGGTCCAGGGAGACCTCGGCGTCGAACACCCGGCCCGGGTCGATCCGGCCGGCGAGCACGTCGGCGATCGCGGGCTCCAGGTAGGCGCGCACCGGGGCGGGCCCGCCGGTCAGGCCCGCGTTCTTCCCGAACAGTGACCCGAAGCCCACTGGGGCCTGCTCGTACTGCGGGACACCGACGCGGGAGATGATCCCGCCAGGGCGCACGACGCCGTACGCCTGCTCATACGCGGGCATGAGCCCGACGGCCTCCAGCACCACGTGGGAGCCCTCGCCGCCGGTCAGGTCCATCACCTTGGCGATGCCCTCCTCGCCGCGCTCGGCGACGACGTCGGTGGCCCCCCACTCCTTGCCGAGGTCGGTGCGGGAGGTGTGCCGCCCCATCAGGATGATCTTCTCCGCACCCATCCTGCGCGAAGCCAACACCGCAGACAGGCCCACCGCGCCGTCGCCGATCACCGTGACGGTCTTGCCCGCCTCGACGCGGCCCATATGGGCGGCGTGGTAGCCGGTGAGGTAGACGTCGCTCAGGGCGAGCAGCGAGGGCAGGAGGGCCGGGTCGACGTCCGTGGGGATCTTGACCAGGGTGCCGTCGGCCTGGGGGACGCGGATGGCCTCGGCTTGTGCGCCCCCGACGCCGCCGGCGCCGTACCAGCCGCCGTGGGGGCAGGCGGTGTGGAAGCCGTCGCGGCAGATCGGACAGGTGTTGTCGGCGAACGCGAACGGGGAGACAACGAAGTCACCGCGCTGGAGCCCGCGGACCTCGGAGCCGGTCTCCTCCACCACACCGAGAAACTCGTGCCCCATCGGCGCACCCTGGTCGGTCTTGTCCATCGAGTGATACGGGTGCAGGTCGGAGCCGCAGACACACGCCAGGGCGATCCGGACGATTGCGTCGGTGGGGTCGACGATCTTCGGGTCGGGGACGTCCTCGACACGGACGTCGCCGGGGCCGTACATGAGGGTGGCACGCATGGAAGTCTTGCCTTTCGTGGCTGTCGGTAATGCAGCGCTGGCGGGGTAATCAGCGCGGTTCGAGGCGCAGGGTGGAGGCGCGGGCCCGGTCGGTCAGGACGTGCTCGACGATGCTCGTGTAGTGCCCGTACTTCTCCCGGTAGGCGGCGTCCACGCCCGGGTACTCGTCGGGTCCGGCCGGGTGGAAGGTGACGTCCCGGTGGACGCCCCCGGCCTGGATACGACCCTGATGGCGGGACTGCGTGCCCCGGTACCAGGGGCCGTCGGTGCCCTTGACCGAGCGGACGTACAGCTGGTCGCCGGAGCGGACCACCCACATCGTCACCGCCTC
Source organism: Streptomyces sp. NPDC049915 (assembly GCF_040656475.1). Lineage (NCBI taxonomy): Bacteria > Bacillati > Actinomycetota > Actinomycetes > Kitasatosporales > Streptomycetaceae > Streptomyces > Streptomyces sp. NPDC049915. The sequence continues at coordinate 6,194 of NZ_JBFAMH010000046.1, read as the reverse complement.
GCGCAGGGTGCCGTTGGACCGTTCGGATGCCAGGTCCAGCTCCTCGGCCGCGGCGATCTTCTCCAGATCTGTGCCGTTCCAGTCCGTCATCGTCAGTCCCTTCCGCTGTATAAGGCCAGGTGGCGCCCTTCTGACCGGCCGTGTCGCCGTACACCACGTCCACCGTTCCCCGCACGCCAGGAGCACGCCATCCGAACGGGTACGGGGCGGGGAACCCTCGGACACGGTGCAACACCATCAACCGTGCCCCCTTACAGCCGCCGCAGGCAGGCCGAGCTGTGCGAGGGGGTAGCCAGCGGGGGTGTGACAGGGCCCCCCTCAGCGCGCATGTCGCACCGACGGCGGAGAGACACTGGCGGTATGGCACCTGAGCAGCACAGCAGCGGCGAAGAGCTGGCACGCTTCCTGCGCGCCCGCCGCACCCAGACCAGCCCCCAGTCCGCCGGACTCACCCCGGGCCCGGGCGTGCGCCGCACTCCAGGACTGCGGCGCGAGGAGCTGGCCACGCTCGCCGGGGTCAGCATCGACTACTACACCCGCATGGAACGCGGCAAGGAGACCCGCCCCAGCCCCGCCGTGATCGACGCGCTCGCCCGCGCCCTCCAGCTCGACGACGCCGAACACCAGCACCTGCGCGACCTCGCCGTCCGCGCCGCCCGCTACGCACCCCAAGCCGCCCCCGCCCCCAGCCGCACCGTGCGCCCGCCCCTGAAACTGCTGCTGGAAACCGTGCGCCCGAACCCGGCGTACGTCGTCAGCCGCAGTATGGATGTCCTCGCCCATAACCCCGGCGGACTCGCCCTGTACCCCGGCCTGGCGGACTGGCCAGCCGCACAGCGCAACCTCGGCCGCTACCTCTTCCTCCACCCCGCCGCGCGCGAGGTCTTCCCTGACTGGGACAACCAGATTCGGCACTGCGTCTCGCGCCTGCGCGCCCTGGCCGGCACCGACCCCGACGCCCCCGACCTCACCCAGCTCGTCGGCGAGCTACTCCTGAAGAGCCCCGACTTCGCCAAGCTCTGGGACCGCTACGACGTCACCGGCCGCAAGATCACCACCAAAACCTTCCAGCATCCCCAGGTCGGCAAGATCACCCTCGACTTCCAAGGCATGGCCCTCGAAGGCACCCCCGGCCACCGACTCGGCGTCTACACCGCCCAGCCCGGCACCCCCGACCACGACGCCATGCTCCTGCTCGACATGACCGCCCCCCACACCGCCGCGCCGGCCCCGTCCCAGCAGAAACGGTAGCCGCGGAACATGAACCCTTGACGAGGGCTTTAGCGGGGTAGCTTGGTGGTTCGTTCGGGGTGGGCGGTGGTGACGTAGCGCATGGCGGTCTGCTCGGTGATGCCGAACAGGCGCATCAGCCGGAGAGGGTCGGCGCTTTCGGCAGCTTCGTTGAGGATGCGGTCCTGTCTCAGGCCGCTCAGCGTCAGCCCGCGGGGAAGGGCTCCGCTCAGGGTGCCGATGCTGACGGCCGGGTGGTCGGGATCGACCGCAGTTTTCTGGCTGACCAGCAGGTGGGGGTTGGACGAGGCCGGCCAGCGTCGGTGGCGGTAGGTCGTCCAGTCGGCGGCGAGCTGGTGGGTGAGTTCTTCCAGGTAGAGGGTGTGCCGCAGCAGACCTCGCCGGACTTCGAGTGTGCCGCGAGAGAGATTTAAGCCCGTGGTGTGAATGCGGCTGCCTCCGGTGCGCAGTGGATCGACACCGCCCCCAACTACGCCACCGGCCGCGCGCAGAAACTGCTCGCCCCAGCCCTGGCCGCCCACCCGTCACTGCGGGTCTCCACGAAGGCCGGCTACTTCACCGTGGCCACCGGTGCCGAAGCCGTGAACGCCGGTGCCCTCACCGAGGACCAGGCTCCGGCCGGACACAGCCTCGCCCCGGACTACGTGCGCTGGCAGATCGCCCGCAACCGCGAGCAACTCGGGCGCGACGCGCTGGACCTGGTCCTGCTACACAACCCCGAGCGTGCACACACCGGCGACCGCCCCGCCCTGCACCACGCGATCCGGAACGCGTTCGCCGTCCTGGAAGAAGCCGCGGCGGCTGGGCACGTGACCGGGTACGGCATCGCCACGTGGGCGGGCCTCGAGGAAGAGGTCTTCACGGTGGGGGAGCTGCTCGCCCTGGCCGCCGAAGCCGCCGGCGGGCAGCGTCACCACCTGGTCGCGGTCCAGTTGCCCGTCAGCCTGGTGATGATGACGCCGCTTGCGCAGGCCCTTCACGGCCGGGGCTCACTCCCGGCCGCCGCCGGCGCGGGGCTGCGGGTGATGGCCTCCGCCCCGCTGCACGGCGGTGAGCTGCCCGGCATGGTCGGCCAGGAGCTCGCCGACCTCATCCGGCCGGGCCTGACCCCCGCACAGGCGTGCGTTCTGGCGGTCGCGTCATGCCCAGGAGTGACGGACGTCCTCATCGCCGCTTCCAGTGCGCCACACTGGAGGGAGGCGGCCGACGCCGTCGCTCAACCCTCCCTGACCGCCGCCAAGTTGCGGGAGATCACTGGTGTACTCGCCTCCGCCTGACCCGGACACCGAGCGCCGCATGCGCGCCCACCACGCCCGCGCGGCGAAGGCCCTGGACGTGCAGACCGAGCCGGGCGGGGAGTTCTGGGGATGGGCCGGGCGCACCCTGGGTGCCCCGGCCCGCACCGCCACCGGCGCCCCGGCGTGGTTGCGGCTGGTGTCCGCGCCGGAGGGCAAGGCGTCGGGGAAGTTGTGGGACGGCACCCTCGATGCCCAGCACGTCTTCGGCGATCTCGACGGGCACCGGCCCGCCCTCTTGGCCGTCCACGACGCCGTCGACGACGGCACCGCCTACCGGGCGGAGCTGTCGGTGCGCGTCGATGAGCCGGTCCTGTCCGACGACCCGATCCTCCGGCACGACCTCCAGCTGCCGGACTCCTGGTGGGCCGACCTCGCCGGGACGCTGGCGAAGGTGTCGGCCGTCGACACCGACCGCGTTGCCGTACGACAGCAGTACATGGACCGGGCGATCCCCCAGTTCGTCGGCATCCCGGCACCCGCCGCCATCTGCTGGACCACCGCCCACTCCGACGTGCACTGGGCCAACCTCACCGAGCCCCTCCGGATCTTGGACTGGGAGGGATGGGGCCAAGCTCCGGAGGGGTTCGACGCCGCCACCCTCTACGCCTACACGCTGCTCCAGCCCGACACCGCCGCCCGCCTCCGCACCGTCTTCCCGATCCTGGGCAGCCCGGCCGGCCTCGCCGCCGAAGCAACCGTGTGCGCCCAACTGCTCCAGACCGTGGCCCGCGGTGACAACCTCGCCCTCGAAGACCAGCTCCGCACCTGGGCAGAGGAACTGCGCCACCGCTGAAGAGGGCGCTGAGGAACACCGGCAGGTCCGTCATGGCCGGGGCGACCACGAACCCCGACCACGAACCCCGACCATGAGGCCGACCACGCCCCCACCCATGCCGCGCGCAGCCCCGACCACGGCAGGTCAGCGCCTTCAAGGGCGTGTGCATACTGCTGGTCATGACGTCTGCGCTCGCCACCCGCATCAACGCGATATCCGTGGCGCTGGCGGCGTGCTGGGCGGGCTTCGGAGCTTTCCTGGGCTTTCTCCTGGGCGGCTGGTGGGTGGCCGCGACCGGGGCGGGTGTAGCCGGCCTGGGCGCGGGAGCCGGGCTCTTCTTCTACCGCCGCGGCGTGATGGCTTCCCGGCGAGCCGCCGAAACAAGGGGGCACACGGAAGGAACCGCCGACGCGGTCCTGATGGGCATTGCGCTGTACCACGCCGCAGTCTTTCCGCTCACCCCTGACGGAGTGAACGAAGAAGAACAACAGGCCCGACGCACCGTCGCCTACCGGCTTGCCGCCTACGACGGCCTGCCCCGCGCGGTTCGGGTGGCGGCTGCCGCAGCGCTGGAGGCCATCGACGAAGGCCAGGACACCGAACGCGCCCAGGCAGCGGTCAAGGCCCTTACTCTCACGGTCTACGACTGCCGCGCCGACCGCCGACGCACCCAACTGGCGGGAGAGGCGACGTGGACGCAGCCGAGCTCGGGCGTCAGCGCGGTGGCGCCGTCATGCGAGGAACGTCGCCGGGGGAGAGGTCAAGGCGGGCACGGTGCAGGCGTGCGGGGTGGCGCCACCGGCCGGAGGCATCGCGGGCGACATCGACGCCGACCTCGACCACCAGCTCAGGTTCCACCAGCGTGACGTCCAGCGTCTCCCGGCTGCCCCACCCGGCGGAAAACGACCAGCCCGTCCACGGATGACCGCGCCGGGCCAGATCGAGTAGCCCGGCGACCGCGCTGCTCACGGCCTGGGCGAGAGTGGTGGTGCGGCCGGTGTACTGCAGACGGCCATGGTCGTCGTACCTGCCGAGCAGCAGACTGCTCGGCGCGGCAAGGGAACCGGTGATCGCGCCGACGATCGCCTCTGTGGTCTCGCGCACCTACTGGCGAAGAGGCAGTATTCGATTCATGCACTATTCGTGCAGCGGACCGCGGCGGACGGTGCGCACCGCCCGCTGTACGCCGATGCGGGAGCTACTGACGAGCCTTCAGAGGCCGTTGCCCAGGCCCCGGTATCCGCCCTCTGGTGCGTCGTAGGAGAACCTGTATCCGGCGAAGTCGGCGAGATGGACGTAGCCGCTGTGCCTACAGCGCTCCGCAGTAAACGCGCGCTTGCCGGCCGCGGTCCCCATCGTGGCCGATGGGGCGCCGGTGGAGTGGGGACCTGCGGCGGTCCGGCGTGCCGCGGTTTCCCACGAAATCCGGTGGAGTCCCAGCGGCCGGAAGTGGTTGGGTCCTGCTCAATGCTTCGCTGACACGGCCCGTCACAGTGCGAGGCGCAAGGTCCGAATCTCAGGTGCGGCCTAGCCCGCGTGTCGTCGAGTGATGGAGGTTATCGTGGTGGCTGGTTATGGGGCACTTTCCGACGTATACGAGTGGCTGATCGGGGACGACAGGTTGACCCCCGCCAATGCAGCCGCGGTTTACTACAGCGATGTCGTGGGCTCTCTGCCGCCCAACGCGCGCGTCCTCGACTGCGCGTGTGGAACCGGCCAGCTTGCCGTCGGTCTCGCGAGTCTTGGCCTTGACGTGGTCGCCGCAGACGCCAGCAATGGGATGGTTCGCCGGACCGAGAAGGCCGCCGACGAGCAGGGTGTCTCGCTTCGAGCCCTCCGCGCGAGCTGGGACGAGCTGCCCGACCACCTGGAGGACTCCACGTTCGATCTGGTGTTCTGCGTCGGCAACTCGCTCGGGCACGCTGAGGGCGCAGCCGGGCGCCTAACCGCACTGGAAGCGATGTCGCGGCTGCTGAATCCGGGCGGACGCCTTGTGCTCCACTCACGCAACTGGGAGCTCGTTCGCTCCGCCGGCTCACGGGTAGACGTCCGCGATCGACTCATCCGCCGCGACGACCGAGATGCGGTCGTCAGCTACTACTGGCAGATCGAGCAGTGCTGGGAGCAGGAACACTTCCTTGAGATCGTGGTCGCCCAGATCGAGCCGGATGGGGCAGTGCGGGCTTGCTCGGAGCGGTTGTCCATCTGGCCCTACCGGTACGAGGATCTCGTGGCTCAGTTGCGGAGTGTCGGGCTCACGGTGCAGTCCACCACCTTCGACCCCGAGAGCGATGGATACCTGGTGGTCGCCAGCCGCGATCAGACGCGAGGCACGTCTGAGCCGGCACCCTGATCCGCGTTTCGTTGTTTCCGGCCTGCCGGCTCGCGGCCGCCTGCAGTGGGTTTTTCGCGAAGTGTCAGCGCTTGAGGCGGTCGCTGCGGGTGCGGTCCTCGCCGCTCTGGCTGCGGACCTGCGGCCCGCGGGCTGCACCGCCTCCACCAAGCATTCGATCCTGGACGGCACGTTGCTGCCGATCGACCGAATCGCGGCCGACTGGCCCTTCTGCTCTGGGAAGCATGAGAAGCACGGCATGAACGTGCAGATCATCACCGATCCCGCCGGGCGTCCTATCGTTGCCTGATGCACACACCCCATCAACTCGTTTGGTGCGGGTGCGGGTGCGGGCGGGTCGCGGCCAGGTAGTCGGACCAGTTCTCGCCGGTCATGGCTGCGAAGCGTTCCGCGGTTCTGGGCTGGATGCCGATCAAGTCGGCGAGCACGACGGGTGGCAGGTCGGCGAGCGCTTGCATCATGGCCGTGTTCCGGGCTGCGCGGGCGGGCAGGCCGTAGCGCTTGAGTTTGTCGGACA
>NZ_JBFAMH010000045.1:0-37313 GCF_040656475.1 Streptomyces sp. NPDC049915 | reverse complement strand
TACCCGACGCGGTGACCACAACCATCTCTCCCTCCGCTTGAACCCGTGAAGTTTCGGCAGCACCTGGCACGGGTTCGCCGGAACATGTGCGCTTTGCGGGGATCGGTGTTGGATGCGATGGCGACGCTGTTCTTCTCCTCGCGCTCGGTCAGAACCTGGAACAGCAGCTCAGCGCCGTGCCGGTCCAGTTCCATGTAGCCGAGCTCGTCGATGCAGAGCAGGTCAACGCGGCCGTAGCCGGCGATGGTCTTGTTCAACTGCTTCTCGTCCGCGGCCTCGACCAGCTCGTTCACTAGCCTCGTCGCGAGCGTGTAGCGGACCCGGTAGCCCTTCATCGCAGCCTCGGTGCCCAGGGCGATCAGCATGTGGGACTTGCCGGTGCCGGAGTCGCCGATCAGGCAGAGCGGCTGGCTCTTCTTGATTCACTCGCAGGAGGCGAGGGTGTGGATGGTGGCCGGGTCGATGTTGGGGTTGGCGTCGAAATCGAAGGTCCGCACCGACTTCTCCCTGGGGAAGCCGGCAGCCTTGATTGGCAACTGCTGTGGGCAGAGCGGTCGCCGGGCCGGAGTCGTGGATCTGCAGCCAGGTCCCCGCCTCGTCGGCCTGGGCACCGAGGGCCGGAAGCAGGGAGAACATGGTCCAGCGTCCGCTTTCAGCGATCCGCCAGCGCTTCCGCGGACTCTTCCTGTGGTCCACTCAAACCCGCACCACTCGGCCCAAGTTCCGCCCTTCCGACCGCTCACGTTCCGCTCTGGCAGCCCAGTTCGTCTCCGCCACGCTAGCGGCATCGGGTGGGCGCACCCGATGCGGCCGACGTGACTCTGTGGGATCTCGTCGGTGTCGCGGTCGCCGACAAGGGAACGCTGATAGGGCAGCCGTCTGCGTGCGTACGACAGAATTCCTGTCATGCACGGTTACGAGAGCTCCGCGACCTGGACACCTGAACCGACTCGGCCCCGCTGGCAGTTGGTCCTGCGCTTCGCTGCCACCCTGGTGTGCTTCCCTGTGCTTTGCGCGCTATGGCTGGCGGTCGCGGCCGTGTTCTTCGTCGTTGGGCTGTTCGCTGACGCGATCGCGGCCGTGAGCGACGGCTTCGAACGCGGATACATACGGTTCATGGATGACACGCTGGGCGGCATCGCCCGGCTGGGTTCTTGGTTCGTGACCTGGTCGGAGCTGCGCTACGAAGGAAACATTGAGTACTACCGGGCCCGGGTCGATCGATGCGTCACCCACTGGACCACTCTGGCCTCCGCCCCGCGCGAGCCCAAGAAGTCGCGGCCGCCCGTGGAATGCGCCATCCCCCTTCGTGACTACCGTGGCGTGGGCGCCGGATACGTGGCTGAGGTTGCTCTGAGACAGGGATGGGAACTGCGGCCGTCGGACGTTCGCAAGGAGGTACGCCTGTGGTGGTCGGCCGCCTCGCGCGTTGACTGACACCGCATGGTGCCGCCGCGACGTTCGTCGGACCGGCCTGGGCAGGGTGTCCAACCACCATCCGGTTCTGCAACCACGATCGGCGACCGCGTCACCTTCGGCATCGAGGCCGGCACCGGTCCTCGTACGCGCCCATCACGGCCGTGAACTGGGTGCAGTCGTTGGTGTTCCCGCCAGTGACGTGAAGGCGAGCGGACGCCCACGGCATCGCACGCCAGGTGGATTTTGCTGGTCAGGCCACCCCTGGAGCGTCCGAGTGCGGGGCTGAAGGCGGTCAGCGTCGCCTGACGCCAACCTCTCACTGACGTACCGTCAGATTCTTCGTCAGGAGCGATTCTCCGCTCGAGGCCCTCGTGCGCGCCGGACCGGTGGAACCGTGGAACGGGCTCAACATTCCTTGGATTGCATCCTCACCGGCTGCAGGCTGAGCGCGGGTGGAAAGGGCCGACACATGGCAACCGCATGCCGACCTGTTGGGGGACTGAGTTCGTCGAAGGGGAAGACGAGGAATTGTCGAACCTGTGGGCGCGCGGAGTCACGACGAGGGGTTGGCTCCCTGGATGATCTGCCAGCGGTGAGCTGTGTTTGCTGGGGCGAGGAGAGACGTTCCTGCCCCGCGGAGGGTCACGAGGGCGGTGTGGGAGGGATCGAGTTCGTCGGCTGGATGCCCGTAGAAGAGGATCTCCGCCAACTCTAGGTCGATCGGGGCCGCAAGGTCGCGGATGTGGTGAAAGCGCGCCCCCGAGGCGGACTGGTCCTCGGATGCAGCGCACGACAACGGTTGCCTTGTCCCCCACGGTGCTCCGTATCTCGTCGATCTGGAGTTCCGCGTCAATGCCCGAGTGTTCGGATGTCATCGTCACGCTGTCATGCTCTCAGAGAGGGATCCTCCTTTCGTGGAGTTGTTGACCCGCAGGAGTTGGACCTGACGTCCCTGGCACTTCGCGACGGCGGAGACATGTCGGATACTTGGGCAGCGATCTCTCTGACGACGACGATCCAGTTGTCACCACTGGTACCGACGGTGCTTGGACGTGGGCGTGCGAGCAGGGCGGCACGTATGGACTCGACGAGCGGATCTTGAGGGCTGTTCCGCGGGGACCGAAGCCGTCGCGCTGCATGACAACGAGAGCCGATGCGCTGGTTCAAGTACGCGGTAGACGGCGAGATCAGCGTCGACCTTCACACTCTCTAGGCGATCGAGCCGACTGGGCAGGAGCCGACAAAGCTGGACGCGACCACGCGGGCTCGCCTCCTGGCCCCGTTGCGCCTCTTCACAGTGTCTTGGGGCTGGTGGAGAACGCTGTTGGCATCCGCTTGACGAAGCCCGGGGATGCCGGCGACGGGGGTGGGAGCGGCAGATTGTGTGGTCTGCCGAATTGAACTCTCAAGCGGCTGCCGTTCAGTGCAGAGAGTTGAGGCGATGAGAATGCTTAAGGGCCGGCCCTGGTTAAGGGGGCCGGCCCTTCGCTGTGCCGCCTCGCGGAAGTACTACCAGCGGAGTCAGTCGGGCTACCTATGGTGTCCTCATCAACCGGCGTCGATGGCCTGGCTGTTCTTGTGTTTGACAAGGAGGGCCAGCATCTTGTCGAACTCCTCCGGCGGCATCCTGTGGATCAGGAAGTACGCGGCCTCTGCACCGTCGTCGTAGGGAAACTTCTTCAATTGCCGGCTTCCTGCCTCAGCCTTCGCGTCGGTGCCGCTGGGTTGTACGGGCACGGAGGGTGTGGCTGACCCTACTGCAGTGGCAGGCCTCTCGTCCGCCGAGGCCGTCGACGTGGGAGCGGCTTGGCCAGCGTCGGTTGGCGCTTCCTTCGGTGCTGAGGAAGCCTTCGTATCCCGCTCCCCGGAGATTACGACGTAATCACCGGCAGGGCTTCGGTCAGACGTGGGCTGGTCGTGTGTGGTGCTGTCGGGGGCCTGGGTGATTACGGCGTAATCACCAGCGGGGCCAACGGTGGTGCTCTCTGTACCTCCCTGTGTTGTCTTCTCGTGCCGAGCCTTGGCTGTGCGGCCTCTGTCCTCTTCCTTCCTGGCCCGCTCCCTCTTCAACTCTTCCAGCGCTGCTTCTTGCTGGTCGGCTGGCTTGTTGCCGACTGCGCGCAGGAGGTCGATGGGTTCCTCGCCGATGCGGGACTGCAGTTCAGGAGTCAGGTTGAGCAGCGCCAGGCGTTGCGACACCCAGCCCTGCGAGCGGTGGAGGCGCTTCGCCAGGGCTCGCTGGCTGCCGTGAATGGCCAGCAGTCGTTGAAGGGCGCGAGCTTCGTCGATCTCTTCGAGGTCTTGCCGGTGGATGTTGGCGACGAGGGCGGATTCGAGGAGTTCCTCGGATGTGGCGCCCTGGTCGTCGCTGACCATCACCTTGATGGTGGCGAGTCCGGCTTCCCGAGCGGCGGCGAGGCGGCTGCTGCCGTCGACCACAACGTGGGTGGTTTCTGCCTCGAGTTCGGCTTCCTGACTGGGGTTGGCTTTGATGTAGGCGTCACGGTTCATCACCGTGATGGCCTGCTTCTGCCCGTGGGTCTTCAGGCTGCCGGCGAGGTCGGTCAGGTCTCCGAGTGAGGAGCGGGGGTTGTCGGGGTTGAGGCTGATGCGATGGACGGGAAGTTCTGTGGGGTCTGCGACGCCTTCGGTGGGGACTCCTGTGGCAGCGGCCACCGCTTGGCGGCGTGCGCTGACCGTGCGTACTGCCGCTCCGAAGCGGCCGGCGCCCAGCTGGTCGGCCTTGCTCGTCACAGGACCTCCCTTGCCAGGGCTCGCATGCTGACGGCCTGCTGCGACTTGGGCGCGTAGGACAGCAGGGGCTTCTTCACTCGTACGGCTTCCTTCTGTTCCTTGAGGTCGCCGATGAGTCCGACGACCCGTGGATCCTTTATGTCGACCCACCCCTGGAGCGACGAGGTGGCGATGTAGCCGCGCCGGGAGTCGTACAGGTTGACGACGATGCCGAGGTAGTCGATGTCGACCTGAAGGTCACCGCGGAGGTCGTCGATCTGCGTGGTGAGCAGTTCGTAAGCGTCCGCCGAACTGTCTTCGGCTTGGACAACGATCAGGGCACCGGACTGGCCGGGCTTCTCACCATCACGGCGCCGGCCGTAGTAGGCGGCCGCATCCATGCTGAGACCCAGGCTGGGCGGGCAGTCGACGATGATTACGTCGTAATCGGCTTCCAGCGGGGCGAGAGCCCGCTCAAGGGCTGCTTCGCGGGCGCGTACTGCGGAGAGGCGTACGTCGAGCAGGAAGGCGTCGTTGCAGGCGGGCAGCAGATGGAGCCGGCCGCCGAAGCTGTCCTCGTCGATAGAGACGATGAGGTCGCGCAGGTCGCCCTTAGGGTCGCCCGCCATATGGTTGGTGAGGCTGTCGCCGTTCATCGGCAGGGGCGTGGCCCCCAGTTGGTTGGTGAGGTGGCACTGCGGGTCGAAATCGACCAGCAGCACCTTGAGGCCGGGACCAGGCAGGTTCTCGACGTCGAGCGGGTCATCTGCCGAGGGTGCTTGTGCTGCCTCTGCTTGCGCTTCGCTTTCCCTCAAGGCCTTGGTGAGTGCCTTTGCCACGCGCACCGGGTGAAGGACGTCTGGGGCTTCAGCGAGTGCCTCCCCGAGCCCTGCGGTGATTGCCGTTTTCCCAACGCCGCCCTTCTGGTTGCAGACGATGACCCGGCGAGCGATCTCCGGCCGTTCGACTTCCGGAGCGGGGTTGGCGTCGAGCCACAACTGGACGGACTGAGCAAGCCCTTGTGTGAGCGAGACGCCTCGGTCTGCTGCGGTCTGGCGGAACTCGTCCCACTGCCCGAGAGGCAGGAAGGTTGAGAAGGTGTCGGAGCCAACGGTGTCGATGCTGGCGACAGAGGAAGCAAGGCTGCACCAATCCCTGATGCCCGCTTCGACTGCAGCCTGGATTTCGACGCCGTGCTGGGCGGCTCTGACTTTGAGGTTCTGCCGGAGCCATCCCGGCAGTTTGGAGACGACCTTCTCGCGGTCGTTGGAGGAGGCTGACGTACTCATGAGGACACCATACTAACGTCCTTGATCGTTCGCGCCATCGGCACGTTAGTTAGCAAACTCTGATGGCGCATCGGCACAGGCAGTCTCCAAGCACTGGGTGATTACGCCGTAATCACCTACTGGTCCCGCCGTTCCGAGCACTCAGGGAAGTAAGCGAGCAGCACGAGCAACGCGACGCCAGTCCGGCTGACAGCGTCGACTCGCCGGATAGCCCTGTGAAACGCACGAGAGCCCGTACCCCGGCGCAGGCGGTACGGGCCTTCATAGGCTCAGTTCCAGCCCGAAGTAGCAGCAAGGCGACCGGGGTCGAGGGCCCTGCGGCAGCGGAAGGCTGAGATTGGGCTTCAGACGCGGGGCAGGTGGCGGCTCATGAGGGCCCGCAGCCGCTCCGCGTCTTGGCAACGAGCGCAGTCCGCGCTTGGGCAGTACCTCCACGAGCAGGATGTTCGGGTCGCGGTGCTGAGCAGGACCACGTGGTCGCGTGTTTCGCGGTACCCGCGGAACACGCGACCAGCGCTGCACGAGCGCCGCGTGCGCGGTCTCGGCCGCGACCCCCGACTCGCTGCCGACCGTGGGGTCTCGCTTACTCAGGGACTGGCTCAGTCCGTCCAGTTGTGGCTCGACGCCAACCCCGCTCCGGAAGTCGAGCGCCCTGAGATCGCTCGCCGGGTCATCGTCTGCAACCAGAAGGGCGGTGTCGGTAAGACGGCGATCGCCGCAGGTCTCGGTGAGGCGCTGGCAGAGGATCCGGAAGCCCTGTACCCGGTGCGGGCGGCGAAGGCCCTCACCAAGGCCTTGAGGGAAAGCGAAACGCATACAACGCAGCCCGCGGCGGACGACCCGCTCGACGTCGAGAACCTCCCGGGTCCCGGCCTCAAGGTGCTGCTCGTCGACTTCGACCCGCAGTGCCACCTCACCAACCAGCTGGGTGCTTCTCCCCTGCCGATGCAGGGCGACAGCCTCACCAACCACATGGCCGGCACCCCCAAGGGCCGACCTCCGCGACCTCATCCTCTCGGTCGATGAGGCGGGCACCGCCGCCAGGCTTCACCTTCTGCCCGCCTGCAACGACGCCTTCCGCCTCGACGTACGCCTGTCGGCAGTGCGCGCGGGAAGCCGCCCTCGAGCGCGTCCTCGCACCACTCGAAGATGATTACGACGTAATCATCGTCGACTGTCCGCCCAGCCTCGGCCACAGCATGGACGCCGCCGTCCACTACGACCGCGCCGCGATGGTGAGAAGCCCGGACCGCCGCCTGCGAGGAGGCAACGGCGCGATCCCGCTGGTGACCTCCTACGACGTCCACGAGCGAGTCTGGAACCCGCCGATGCCGCTGCTGTTCCAGCGCGATATCGGCACCGAACACCGCGCTTTCACCCCGACCGCGCTCCGCAAGCTTCTGATCAACGCGCTGGCCGTCACCGGCCTAACCGATGCCGACGGCGAACCGCTCGTCTTCTCCCCCCACGACTTCCGCAGGATCTTCGTGACCGACGCCATCATGAACGGCCTGCCACCGCACATCGCCCAAGTGATCTGCGGGCATCGGAGCCTTGACACGACGATGGGCTACAAGGCGATCTACCCGGCAGAGACCATCGAGGCCCACCGCGCCTTCATCGCCCGCCGCAGGGCGACGCGGCCCAGCGAAGGGTATCGGACCCCCCTGAGGAGGAATGGGACGCATTCCTCGCGCACTTCGAGAAGCGGCCCACTGACATGTCGGCGCCCAGGGCCGCCGGGCGGACAGGTAGGCGACACGAAGTTCAGAGAAGAAGCTGGCACCAAACTTACACGGTGTCTGGGGTGGCCACGGTCGCTGTCGGGAAGGCGAGTTGGCCATGCCGGCAGGCACATCAGCCCTATCGTCAGCGCAGCGTTACCCGGCCGGTTGGCCGGGTCCGGCTCGATCGGATGTGCCCGGCTACGAAGATGGTTGGCGCAAAACCATATTCATGACTGCCGCATTTCGGGCGGCCGGGTAACCCACAGTGAATGATGAGAACTTGCAGTGTGAGCTACAGCATATTCAATGTGGCTTACATCACATCTCGGCGTCCGACTCCAACGCCGTCCGGCACAAGGCGGAGTCCCCTGTCCGACAGCCGGCGTAATCCTCAAGGGTCTCCCCCGGTCCCCGGGCGAGGGTCGGGCAGCGGCTGGGCGGGTTCGTTCGCAACTCAGTCAGCGCGCAGTGCGCGCTCACCCCCGGGACTCCGCGGGCGTCCGGCTTCCGCCGAGTCCTCCCGGCTGTGCCCCAGGTCCTCCGCGACATCCGCCTGGTCGTGCATGTAGTCGGTGCCGACGGTGGCCGGCCTTGCGTGGCTGTGGCTGGCCGGGTTCGAGGTTGAGGTCGTGGCTGCGCTCCTTGCAGCTGGCATCGTCGGTGCGGTTGTCGCCCTCGGCAAGGACATCGCGAAGGCGCTGAGCCACTTCCGCATGCGTCAGGCCTGATGCTCATGGACACCGAGACGCCACCGCGCAGTTCAGCAGCGCGCTTCGGCGTGCGATCGACGATGCGCCCGGCGGCAAGCTCCTGATGCGGGACTTGGCTGATCGAGCCGGAGTTCGCACGTCGCTGGTCAGCGATGTACTGAGGGGGAGAGCTCTTCCCCGGCGTTCCGTGGCGCTGGCTCTCCTTGACGCAGCGGGCGTGAAACCGGATGCCAGGAGCATCGTTATGGATCTCTGGCTGGAGGCCGCGCAAAGCAGAAGCGCAGATCGGCCGTCTGTTGTCTCGCAGGAAGAGGCCGCTCGCCCGGTCCCGAAGCGTGGGGTGCGCCGGGCTCCGCAACCAGTGCCGACCTTCGGCCAGCCCGATCCGATCCGGGCGCGGGACGCTGCGGAGCTGACGCAGGCCCTGCGGGCCGCCCTGGTGTGGGGCGGTTCGCCGTTACTGCGTGAAATGGAGGCGCGCAGTAACGGTCGGCTGAAGCGCAGCACCATCAGCGACATGCTGCGTAGCACGACGCTGCCCGACTACGACCGGTACATCGCGTTCCTGCGCGCGTGCGGCATCGAGGCGAGGAACCTTGATGTGTGGGTGTTCACGTGGCGGAGGTTGAAGGCTTTGGAGACGCCGGAGATCACTCATGGATGCCCGGCATGCGGCCGGTGGACAGAACGGGAACGGGTTCGTAGAACCCCCGCCACGTTCGAACGGTGCCCTGGGAGAGACGCCCTCTCCCAGGGCACCGTGCAATCCTGGGTCAGTGCCTGGCGCTCAGGCGCTGTTCAGCTGCACCGAGGTCGGGGCGGAGGGTAGGGCGAGGGAGTACAGGCGCTCACGGACGCGGCGTACGACGAGCGAGTCGGCGCCGTGGATGTCGGTGGCGATCGTCAGCAGCTCGGTGCCCAGCCCCTGCCGGTCGGCCTCCGGGGGCATGGCCCGCCACAGGCTGTAGGCGCGGCGGGTCGCCTCCTCGACGTCCGGGTGCCCGGGGCCCTGGATGGTGACCCGGAGCTGCACGGCGTGCAGGTACCAGCCCAGTCCCGTGGCGTGATCGGCCATCAGGGCGGCCAGGTAGCCGCGGACTTCGCGGACCTGGACGGTGTGCAGGTGGAGCTCGCCGTACTCGGCGGTGACGTCCTGGTCGAGCTGGGCGGCGAGCGCGGCCGCGTCCTGCGGGCGGCCGTCCTGGGCGACTTCGGCCACCCGGACGAGCCGGGCGCGCAGCGTTTCCGGCGGCAAACCCCGATCTGCGGGCGTCGTGCCGGAGGCGGGCGTGGCCCAGAACTCCGGTGTCACGGTGCCCCAGGGACGGTAGAGCGGCTCGGACATGGACGAACTCCCCTGCTGCGGTGCGAGGTTCACCAGTCCACCACACGGCGGACCTCGGTGATGCGGGTGATGTAGCTGGTGGAGTTGCGCCAGCTGTCGTAGGTCACGATGCGGGTCTTCACGCCGGTGTGCGGCGCCTCGATGACCATTCCGTTGCCGACGTACATGCCCACGTGGCCGGGCCGGGCGTCGGAGCCGTCCGAGCCGGGGTTGAAGACCAGGTCGCCGGGCTTGGGGTCGTCGATGTCGACCTGGGTGCCGACGTTGACCTGGTCGTAGGTGGTGCGCGGGATGCTCACCCCGGCCGCCTTGTACGCCTGCTGCATCAGGGAGGAGCAGTCGCACCAGTGTGCGGGGTCTTTCCCAAGGGCGTCGGTGCAGTCGCCGCCCAGGTGGTACCAGCCGCCGCGCTGCTTGAGCGCCCACGCCACCGCGACGCGGACCTTCTTCGGCGTGCCGGAGGGCAGCTCGTACCCAGCTGGCAGGGTGCCGTCCTCGCTGGCGGAGGGGGCCGCGAACTGGGCCGACATGGCCATGATGTTCTGCACGTAGTTGTAGGTCTGGCCGCCCGCGAAGGACTTCGGCGGCACGCCCCGGAACTGGTCGACGCGTCCCCAGCCGGCGTTGTACCCGGCCAGGGCGAGCTCGATTGGGGCGCCGGTGTAGTCGGGATGCTTCTTGGCCTCCTTCAGCAGGGAGCACATGAACTTGCCCTGGGCCGGGATGGCGTCCGCCGGGTCCCATACGTCCTTCTTGCCGTCCCCGTTGCCGTCCACCCCCCACGTCGCCCAAGTGCCGGGCATGAACTGGGCTATGCCCTGCGCCCCGGCCTCGCTTCCGGCCTGCGGGTTGAAGCCGGACTCCTGCTTGAGTTGCGCGGCCAGCACCGCCGGGGACAGACCCTGGTCGCAGTCGGCGGCCGCCTGCAAAATCAGCGGCGCGTACTCGGAGGGCACGCCGCCCTTGCCGATGCGCAGCCCGCCGACCGGGTTGCCGACGGTGCTGTCGTCATCGTTGAACGTCGCGATCAGCAGCACCACGCTCAGACCGAGCGCGAGGGGCGTCATCACGAAGCCGACGCCCAGGGCGAGCAGCAGGCGTTTGGCCGCCTTGCCCTTCATACGGTCCCCCTCTTGACCGACACTCAGATTTGCTCTCACAAATCTGAAATTCGCACGCCGGGATGGGAACCGGCGTCCGAATGCGTGCGTGATGTTGTGTGACAGTACGCCATCGCTGCATCTCAACGAGAGCAGTGAAACTACTTGTTGGGCACGCACGGTGCGCGTGTAAGGTTCCAGTGAGGGGGGCGTGGCGGCGGTAGGCCAGAGCTGCGATTAGCCTACGCAAACGTCAAACGGGAATGTACGGGGGAATAATGGGCAAACAACCCGTTGCGGCTCCGACGCTGCCCGAAGGGGCACGTCTGTTGGTGCCGGTGATGTCTGCCGTCGGCGGCAGCGGCCGCACCACGGCCGCGAGCCTGCTGGCCGCGGGACTGACCGCGAGCGGTCCCGCCGTGCTCTTGGACCTGGCCCCGCGCCTGTCCTCGCCCTGGCCCGCCCGGCTCGCCGAGCAGGGTGCCGGCGGGCTGGCCGCGCTACCGCCCGACCAAACCCTGACCCGCAGCGCGGTCCAACAGGCCTGCGGCGTCAGTGTCACTTTGGACGGGGCCACATGGCAGGTGCTGTCGGACGGGCGGGACTGGCATGCCCCGCCGCTCGTCCTGCCGGAGCCCCCGGCCGCCTGGTACCAGCTGGCCGCGATCGGCGGGTGGCAGGCCGTCGTCGCCGACACCGTGCACCCGCTCGCCCACGACCTGCTGGCCGCCCGCTGCGCCGGAGAGCTGGGGCACACCCGCGGTTGGTACGAACTGCCGTACGCGGTGCCCGTGCTGTGCGCGGCCGCCACCGCCGATGGCATCCAGGCCCTGCAGCAGGCTGTGACGGCCCTGCACGCCGAGGGGCTGCCGCTCAACCGCACCGTCGTCGTCCTGGTCGCCGCCGGCGACGGCCGCCCGCCGGCCGCGGTGCGCGCCGGGGCCACCATGCTCAGCGCCCGCACCGCTGGCGTGGTGCACCTACCCTACGACCCGCACATCCGCGCGCACGGCCTGCACACCGCCCGCCTGCGCTCACGCACCCGGCAGGCGGCCGCCCAGCTCACCGGGGCCGTCCTCGCCGCGGCGCACACCGCCTGGGGCCGGCCGCTCCCGGAAGCACCGCAGCCCGCCCCGATCACCCCTGCACTCTCTGCCCGTTGACGAGGAATCGGATATGAGCCAGCTCCTGACCACCCTGAACGCTGCCGCTGACACGCACTGGCACACGCTCGCCGACGCGGTACCCGGAGTCACCCCGGAGATGCCCAAGGACGTCGACCAGCCCGTACAGAAGATCCTGAACTGGACCGCCGGTCTCGGCCTGGCCGGGGCCGTCCTCGGAGGCCTGCTCGGCTGGGCTGCCGTGGCCGTGGGCCACAACTCGGAGCGCGCCGCACTGGCCGCACGCGGCAAGCAGGCCATCCTCTGGAGTCTGTTCGGCGCCGGCGGCATCGGTGTCACCGCGGCCCTGGTGACCACCTTCTACAACATGGCCAAGTGAGGCAGGCGTGGTGAGCGACAGCAAGACCCGCAAGGCCCGGCTCACGCTCGCCGCGCTCGGCGTTCTGGTGGTCGGCGCGCTGATCGGCGGCGGCGTGACCGCGGCGACGCTGCTCGGGGGCGATGACTCCAAGTCCGGCAACACGCCGCCCGCACCGACCACGGCCAAGCCGTCAGCCTCGTCCTCGAACCCGCTGGCGACGATGACCCCGGCCAAGGCCCGTAAGTTCACACTGCAGAAGCCCACCGGACAGAAGGACGGCCTCTCCACCGGCTTCTCCAAGGGGCCCGTCGGAGCGGTCTCCACTGCCGTGTACTTCTGGGAGGAATACGCCTTTCTCGACGATCAGAAGGCCCGCCAGCAGCTGAACGCAATCGTCTCCCCCGATGCCGAGGGATACGTCGACGAGCAGGTCTCCGAGGTGCGCAAGCTGCGTGAACAGGTGGGCCTTCCACCGTCCGGCGGCACCCCGGCTGGCATTACGTTCAGCACCTCGGTCAGCGCCGTACGCGTGACCTCCCTCAAGGGAACCGAGGGGAAAATCGTGCAGGTCTGGATGAACTACGACCGGTACGCCACGAAGGCGGACGGCACCCCGGACGGTGACTCGTTCAAGGACCAGGACACCGATCTGTTGCTGAAGTGGCAGAACGGCGGCTGGAAGATCACCAATGAGCCGCAGTACTGGGCGAAGCGTTCCTACGCGCATGCCTACTTCCCCGACGAGCACCTCTCCTGGGTGGATGGCTGGCGGCAGGTGGGGCATGCCGACTGACCGGCGACCTCGTCCGCTGAGTCGACTCGTCGCTCTCCTCGCCGCCCTGCTGCTCTGCCTCGGGACCGGCGTGAGCACGGCCCCTTCGGCTCAGGCCCAGGACGCTCCGCGGTGGCACGTCGACTACGGCCCCGATGACGGCAAGGATTGCCCTGCGGACTGGCAGGGCGAATGCAGCGTCGACAAGAACCACCATTGGTGCGAATACCGCGAAATCGACGACGAGAGCGTATGTCCTGCTCCTGAGGGTGGCGAGGGCCCAGGCACCATCGGGGTCTGTGAGAACGCCGGCGGCGACAAGTCGGATGAGTGCAAAGAGGAAGACTGGGACAAACTGGAGCAGAAAAAGCTCGAAAAGTGGCGACAGATCAACCAAGAGGCCGTGAGGTCAGGGAACCTCTCCCAATCCGACTATGACAAGCTCAACAAATTTCTGACAAATTGTCTCAAACAGCACAAAGGTTGGTCGTTCCAGACCTGTAACGAGGCCGCGTACAAGAAGTACGGGCCGACCGGCGGGCAGAGCCTGGGTGACTGGATCGGTAAGAAGATCTCCGAACTGGCGCGGAACGCGCTGGAGGAGGCCGCCCAGTACATCGGTAACGCCGTGGTCTGGCTGCTGCAGCAGTTCGCCGACATCTTCAACAAGACGTCAGTCATCAACCTGGACTCCACCGGCATCAGCCAGCCGATGGGGATCGCCACGGCCCTGTCTGCGGTCATCGCCGTGTTCCTGCTGCTCCTGCAGTTCGGGAAGGTGGCGATCAGCCACCAGGGCGGGCCTGCGGCGACCGCCATCTCCGGGCTGGCGAAGTGGGCGGTCATCAGCGCGGCGTACTGGACGGTGACCACGACCGCGCTGCAGCTGTCCGACTCGATCTCCACCTGGATCATCCACTACTCGTTCACAGGCGGGGGCAGCACGGCCGGTTCCGCGTCGGACGCCATGAAGGCGCAGTTCGGCAAGATGTTCGGGGGCCTGATCCTCGGCGGTGGGGGCGCCTCCACGGCCGGCGGCGCGCTGATCACCGGTCAGGGGGTGGCCGCGTCCGCGGTCGGGGTGGTCATCGTCATCGGCGTCGTGTGCATCCTGGCCATCGGCGCACTGTGGGTCGAGATGCTGCTGCGGCAGGCCGGAATCATGATCCTGGTCGCCACCATGCCGATCACGCTGGTCGGGCAGATGTCGGACGCCACCAAGGACTGGTGGCCCAAGGCCCGCGACGCGCTGCTCGCACTCATCCTGATGAAGCCGATGATCACGTTCTGCTTCGCGATCGGCTTCTTCGCCATCGAGCAGGGCGAGGGTGTGCAGAACATGATCGTCGGCCTGGTCATCTTCCTCATGGCGTGCTTCTGCTGGCCTGCCATCGCCAAGTTCATGACGTTCTCCACCCTGGGTGCCGGCGCCGCCGTGGCGAGCGGCCTGATGAGCTCGGTCGGCTCCTCGGCCAGCTCGATGAGCGGGGCCGGAGTGGTCGGCGGGGGCTCCGGTTACACCCGGGCCCTGGAACAGGACAACGCCCAGTCGGGCATGGGCTCCAGAGGCAAGAAGGACTTCACGAACACGTCCAAGGGGGAGCTCCAGGGCTCCTTCGGGAAGGGGGCGGGGCGCGGGCGTCTCAGCACCCGGGTCGCTGGCCCTCTCGGATTGGGCCTGCAGGTCATGGCCGCGGGCAAGGGCGTTCTGGAGTCCGGGATGGCGAACACGGCCGCGCACGCGGGGCTGGACACCGCTTCGCCTGGCGGCGGTCACGTCGTCATCGCGCCACGCAGACCGGACAGGTCGGACAGGGCGGTCCCGCCGCCCGCCGAACAGACCAGCGGGCCCGGCGCCAGCAGTGCGCCGAGGGAGGGATAGCCCATGTCCAGCTCCACCCCCGTCACCTACGGCGGCTGGCAGTCCGAACGCAGCGGGTTCATGGGCCGGCTGAGCGGGGTCGGCTTCGCTCTGGTCGTGGGTGGCTGCGTGCTGCTGCTCACGCCGCTCAACCTGGGCAGCTGGGCGGCCGCGCTGGTGTGTGTGCCGCTCGCGGCCCTGCTGTTCGCGCTCGCCTTCGGGCGCGTTCTGGGCCTGAGCGCCGACGAATGGATTCTTCTCGCAGTAAGGCATCAGATCAACGTGGCCACCCGGCGAAACGTGTTCATGTCCGGGGCATTCGCCCCGCGTTCGGCCAAGACCGGGCAGCAGCCGATGGACCTGCCCGGCGTGCTGGCCCGGCTCC
Organism: Streptomyces sp. NPDC049915; assembly: GCF_040656475.1. NCBI lineage: Bacteria > Bacillati > Actinomycetota > Actinomycetes > Kitasatosporales > Streptomycetaceae > Streptomyces > Streptomyces sp. NPDC049915. Next base: position 22,487 of record NZ_JBFAMH010000045.1, on the reverse strand, counting down.
GCTTCCTGGAGGCACCCGACGGCCTCGGCGGCACCCTCGGCGTCTCCCACGACCCCGTCGCCAACACCTACACCGCCGTAGCCCGCATCACCTTCCCCGGGCTCGCGCTGATCGACAGCGACCGGCAGACCGCCCGCGTCGCCGCCTGGGCGGGCTTCCTGCGCAGCTTCTGCACCGAGGACTCCCCGATCGTCCGGCTCGCCGTGCACCAGCGGTGCCTGCCCGACGACGGCGCGGCCCTGCGCTCGTGGACCGACCGGCATCTCGCTCCGGACGCCCCGAAGGAGGCGGTCGCCGCCCTGACGGAGCTGATGGAGGGCGCGGGGCCGGCCGCCACCACCCGCGAGACCTACCTGTCCGTCACCTTGTCCGCGCCCAAGGCGAGGCTGGCCGTCAAGGGCGCCGGCGGCGGCCAGGTCGGCGCGGCCGCCGTCCTGGTGCGCGAGCTGCACGCCATGCACAGCGCCCTGTCCACCGCCAGCCTGCAGGTCGTCGAGTGGCTTCCCCCGCGCACCCTGGCCCAGGTGGTGCGCACCGCCTACGACCCCGAGGCGCAGCTGATGCTCGCCACCCGCACCGCCGCCACCCAGGAACCCGACTGGCAGGGCCTCCCGCCGGGCCTCGACCCCCAGCTGGCGGGACCCGCCCACGCCGAGACCGACTGGGGCACCTACCGCCACGACGGCGCCTGGACCGTCTCCTACCAGGTGCGCACCTGGCCCCAGGCCGACGTCTACGCGACCTTCCTGCAGCCGCTGCTGCGACCGAGGCAGAACGCCCGCCGCTCCCTGAGCGTCGTCTACGAGCCCATCGGCCCGCGCCGCGCCCGCCAGGACCTGGCCCGTGAGAAGGCGCGGCGGCAGTCCGCACGGCAGCTGCGTGCCAAGACCGGCCAGGACGAGTCCGCCGACGAGCTCCTCGAAGCGGAGAAGGCCAAGGCCCAGGACATTGCCCGGGCCTCCGGCCAGGGAGTGGTGCGGCTGACCGCCGTGCTCGCCGTCACCGTCACCGACCTGGGTGAACTGGAGACCGCCTGCGCCGAGCTGCAGGCCGACGCGGCTGCCTCCGGGCTGGAGCTGCGCCGCATGTGGGGCGCCCAGGACGTCGGGTTCGCGGCCGCCGCCCTGCCGCTGGGCCAGGGCCTGCCGGATCGGAGGATCGGTTTCTGATGGCACCGTTGCTGTTCAAGCGCCGCGACAACGGCGACACGATGCTGAAAGAAGCCGGCTTCGGCGATGCCACCGGCTGGGAGCAGCGGCCCGTCGGGGCGCCCCAACCGGTCCCGAGCACCCGCGAACGGCGCCGCGCCCGGCTGCTGGAAGACCCCGAGACGGTCATGCGGATCGCCCCGAAGAAAGGCTGGGCGCACCCGTACGCCGGGCGGTCCGCCTCCCTGCCCCGCGTCGAGGTCGTGCGCGCCGACACCGCCAACGCCGCCGGCGCCTACCCGTTCCTGCACGCCGCGAGCTTGCCCCCGGTCGGCGCCTACATCGGGCAGAACACCCTGACCACCGAGGCGTTCAGCGCGCACCCGGCCGTGTGGGTCAAAGAGGGGCTTTGCACGAACCCCAACGTGATGATCACCGGCATCCCCGGCTCCGGGAAAAGCGCGCACATCAAGGCCCTGTGCTTCCGGCTGATGGCCTTCGGTCACCGCACCCTGATCGCCGGGGACGTGAAGGGCGAGTACGCCGCCCTGTGCCGCCACCTGGGCGTGGAGCCTGTCCGGCTCGGCCCCGGCCTACCCGGCCGTGTCAACCCACTCGACGCCGGGCCGCTCGGCTCCGGCCTGGAGCTGATCAAGGACCCTGGCGAGCTGCAGAACCGGCTGAGGGAGATCCACCGGCGCCGGCTGACCCTGCTGAAGGCGCTGCTGGAGCTGCAGCTGCGGCGCACCCTGCTCCCGCAGGAGGAAGAGGCCCTCGACGTCGCGGTGCGCGAGGTGACCGGCGAGCTGTACGGGCAGACACGGCTGGAGACGCCCACGCTGCCGCTTGTCTACGAGAAGCTGCGCGACCCCAGCGACGCGATGGCCGAGGAACTCCGAGTCCGCGACCGCGAGGTGCAGCGGGCCCGCGAGCAGATGGAGTCCATCCGTTCCGCCCTCGGCGCCATGGTCAACGGGCACGTGGCCGGACTCTTCGACGACCAGACCTCCATCGGCCTGAACTGGGACGCCCCGATCCAGTCCGTCGACATCTCCGCGCTGGAGCAGTACGGCGACGAGACCGTCGCCATGGTGCTTACCTGCGTCTCCTCCTGGGCCCAGGCCGCCATCGACCGCCCCGGCAGCCGGCCGTGGATCGTCGTCCGCGACGAGTTGTGGCGGCAGATGCGCTCCGGCGGCGCCTCCCAGGTCAAGAAGATCGACGCCGACCTGCGGCTGTCCCGGGCGACCGGCACCATCCAGCTCCTGGCCACCCACCGGCTCTCGGACTTCGAGGGCGTCGGCGCCGCCGGCTCCGAGGCCGTCAACATCGCCAAGGACCTCATCAGCTCCTGCGAGACCCGCATCCAGCTCGCCCAGGACACCCGCCCGCTGCGGCTGACCCGCGAGGCGATCGGCCTGACCGACGCCGAGTGCGACCTGATCGGCTCCTGGGGCGCCGGACAGCGCGGCAGAGCCTTGTGGAAGGTCGGCCGCGGCGGCGGCTCGCACGCCGTGCAGCTGATGCTCTCCCACACCGAGCAGCAGCTCTTCGAGACCGACGAGAAGATGGTGATCTGACCGTGGCCGACAAGAGCGCCGGCAGCGGACTGGACGACAACACCCTGCTCGCCGCCTACGCCGCAGGCCTCGCCGTGGCGCTGGGTGGAGCGGTGTTGCTGGCCGCCCCGCTCGCCGCCCTGCTGTCTGGCCGAGGCTGGGCCCACGCGACGGCCGGCGTCCCGGAGACCGTGCTGCGCGCCCTCGTCAACGGCCCCGGCGCGGTGTTCTCCCCGGCTCCGCCCGCCTGGCTGTTCTACCTGCTGACCGCGGCGTTGCTGCTGACGTTCTTCCTGCTGCTGCTCAAGGCCGTCACCAAGCTGAACTTCGGCGGCCACACCGGCGGCGCCCAGTGGGGCGGTGCGAAGGTCGAACGCAATCTCAAGGCCCCGCAGGACCCGAAGCTGCGGGCCAACCGCATCACCGCCGGCCGCGGCATGAGCACCAAGAAGATCGTGGCCGCCCAGCCCAACATCAGCGCCACCGTGTTCGGGGTGCCCGGCTCTTCCAAGACCACCGGCCTGGTGCTGCCCAACGCCGCCGAATGGCAGGGCCCGCTGGTGGTGACCACCACCAAGGCCGCTGACCTCGACATCATCTACGCCCGCCGCCGCGCCCTGGGCCCGGTCTGGGTGATCGCCCCGGCCGGGATCCCGGGACGGGAGACCAACAAGTGGTCCCCGGTGGAGTACTGCACCGATGCCAAGGCCGCCGACCGCATGGCCGCCTGGATGGCCGAGGCCTCCGCCTCCAGCGACGACAAGCGCGCCGCCCCCTGGGTCGACCAGGCCAAGAGCGTCCTCAAGGGCGTCCTGCTGGCCGCCAACCTCTCCGGCGGCGGCATCAACGCCATGCGCCGCTGGCTGTCCCTCGGCAAGGACGCCGTCGACCACGTCCGCTCCGTGCTGCAGCAGCACGGCTACAACGAGGTCGCTGACGACTACGCCTCCCCGTGGCTGCGCCTGCACGAAGACGGCATCGGCTCCATCCAGTTCAGCCTCAACGTCCTCGCACGCGTCTACGCCGACGAGGAGGTCCGCGAGACCTGCGCCGGCACCGACTTCACCGTGGAGGACCTGCTGACCAAGAACGGCACCGTGTGCCTGATCGCCTCCGAGGCCGACGCCGAACGGTTCGCCCCGCTGCTGACCTCGATCATCGCCTCGATCATCCACGGCGCCGAGGTCGCCTACAACACCACCGGCAAGCCCCTCGACCCCGGGCTCGGCGTGCTCGTCGACGAGGCGGGCAACATGCTGCGCTACCCCCGCCTGCCCAACATCCTCACCACCGGCCGCGGCATGGGCATCGTGGTGCTGACCGTGTGGCACGACCTGTCCCAGCTGCGCGACCGGCTCGGCGTGCAGAAGGCCAACACCGTGCTGTCCGCGAGCGGTCTGCGCATGCTGCTGCCCGGCTGCGGCGACCTGGAGACCCTGCGCTACTTCTCCGGCCTGTACGGCCGTACCGAGGTGGGCAGGACGTCAACCGGCCGCTCGCGCGGCGAGGTGTCCACCAACACCACTCCCACCGAGACCGATCTCGCGCCCGTGCACTCCCTGCAGCAGCTGGACGACTTCACCGCCATCGCCCAGTACTCCAACAAGGCGCCGATCAAGGTGAAGATGCGGCTTACCTTCCGCGACAAGGACCTCAAACGTCTGCTGGCGGCCCCACAGCCGACCGCCGAAAACGGGCCGCTGAGCCTGAACAAGTCAGCGGCACCTGCGGTGGGAAGGGCGGGCCGTGGCTGACTCCCTCGGCAACCCGGCCTCCCTGTGGCCCGCCGGCCCACCCGCGCAGACCACATCGCCGCAGCCGCGCCGCTGGGTGTGGTCGGCCATGTCCCCGCCCGAGCGCCGTGCACGGCTGCGCGAGTTGCGCACCTGGGTGGAATGGCTGCGCCACACCGCCGAACTGCACAACGAGATCCCGGCCTGCTGGTACCGCCACCGGTGGGTGCGGGAGATGCTCACCGCCCTCTACCTGGGCTGGCTGCGCACCTACGAGGGCGAAAAGACCCCGGGGCGCGATCTCGCCGAGGCCGAGTGGATCAACACGGTGCACGCGTTCAAGCCGCATATGAAGCTGCCCGCCTGTGTCGGCGGCCACCAGGAGCCGCCTCTGCCACCTCCACCGAACCCGCAGGCCGAGGAGGAGTGGGAGCTGTACCTGGCCACCTCCGCCGACACCACCGATCCGGCGGTGCACCCGGCCGAGGCCGAGGTGCGGCGCATGGCCGCCGAGTTGGACCCGCCGCTGTAATGGGGTCGGCCTGGTCAAGGACGAGACGTTGTAGGGACACGGGGAGAACACGTTGAGCACCAGGGAGACTGAGGGAGCGCTTCGTGTCGAGCAGGAACACCGCAGTGACGCAGTTGAGCAGGCACGGGAAGCTGGCACGGGAGTACTGGGAGACGTACCGGCTGCGGGCCCTCGTGGAGTTGGGGAACGAGGAGCAACAGGAGGAGTTCTTCCACGCCCTGGATCTGCGGGTGACGGAGAAGATAGGGACGTTGACGCAGGACCTGCTCCAGCAACTTCCGGCGGACCAGCGGGCGGCGGCGCGGCGTGCGACACGTTCGCAGGCGCAGGAGCTGGTGTACGACGAGGAGATCTGGCTGGAGAAGGAGCCGGGGACGGAGCACCGGGAGATGTAGCTCCGCCCCGCTTCAGGCCGGAGGGACAGCAGGGCTCGGCGACGCCGCCCTCACCTACAGCACTCCCGGTATTCCTCGCCTCGCCCCCCGGGCCCCGGGCAGCGCTGTCGGCGACGTTGCCGCCGAGGTGCAGCAGTTGCGCACCACCCTGCGGACCGGCGCCCCAGTCCCGTACGGGACGCGTGAGGAAGCCGCGCCAGCCTCCCAGGAGGTCGCTGAGGCATTCCAGGCGTGGCGCGAGACCCCTATGGGCCAGGAGCTGACCACCGCCTCCGAGCACCCCCGGGTGGCCGCGTTCCGGCAGGCATGGCAGCGGCTGCCTTCGGCGGACCTGCCCGACGGCCCCGGCACGGCGGCCGGCCCTTACGGGGACGTCGGCCGGACCGCCGAGCAACTGGTGGAGCGCGCCGTGGCCGCGAACGCCCAACATGCCCAGGCAGGACAGCCGCCCCGGTTCGCCGTAGGCGACGTCGAGGCCCTGCGGGCCCTGGCCACCCTGGCCGAGCGTCACGGCGGGCGGCTCGCGGTCACCCTGCCGCCCGGCATCACTGGCCCCGCGCCCGTCCCCCGGGCCGCCGCACCACAAGTTGCCACGCCGCGCACCCGGGTCGCGACTCCCGCCCCCCGGCGGGTTCCCGGGGAATGTCGGCGTAGCGGCCACGCCCAGATCAAGCGAAGGAAGAGGCCCCAGGTGAGCACCCCGGAACAGCCCGTGCCCGCCACGCCCGCGTGGCGGGGTGCGGCGGCGGAGGCGCTGAAACTCGACTCCCCCATGCCCCTGCAGCTGCTGACGGACTGGGAGATCCAGGAACGGCAGATCCGGCTGATCCGTGCCGAGGAGGCCACCCGGCGCCTGGCAGAGGCCGAGGCCCCCGACGGCGCCTTTCGCATGGCCCAGCTCCTGGCCGACCAGGGCGCCGACCAGGAGCTGATCGAGCGGGCCCGCGCTGCCGCCCGCGAGGACCAGCTGTACGCCCGTGAGCAACACGCCAAGGCCCACGCCCGGGCGGAGCGGCTGCATGAGCAGACCGAACAGGTCGACGTAGAGGTCCACCGGCGCCAGCAACTCACCCCGGCCCAGCAGCAGGCCGAGGCGGTGGAACGCTGGCAGGAGCGGACGGCTGCACCGGCCCACACCTCGCGCCCAGCGATCGGCCGATCGGCGTTCGCCCCGCAACTGGCGACCGACCAGGCTCAGCGACAGGGCGAGTCCCGCTGAACGTATTGGCTCCATTGGACCCAAGGGGGCTAACGCGGCTGGGCGCGGAGGAGCCGGGGGGCTCTTCCGCTCCCAGCCCCATAAGGAAGGGCCGTCATCTTCGGTGGGCGGCCCGTCGACCCAACATTAAGACTGCTCCCCGCGCCCGCGGGGATGGTCCCGACCGTCCGCACAGCGTCATCGGCCTGTGCGACTGCTCCTCGCGCCCGCGGGGACGGGGCGACGCCAATATAGAACGCTTGCCTCTTTCTCCTTGTTCTGCATTGACGGAGCTGACGCAGCGGCGGCATACTCGGAGACATGCAGAACAAGGAGAATGAGGTAAGAACGCGCGGGGAGTGTCGGTGAAGCTCACCATCGAAGGCGCCTCACCAGAGTTCGAGCGGAAATTTCTTGCACTCATCGCCGAGCACCGCGATGAACTGGCCCTGACCGCCGACACCGAGTGGACCGCCGACCGGGCCGAGCGCTACCTGCGCTCGCTGCCCACGAGCGCCCGGACCTTCGCCCGCATGGTCGTCGACGCCGGGGGCTCGATCGACGCGGACCTGCTGCGCGAGCGTTTCACCAAACTGAACGGCCCGGCCATCGCCCTGGCCCGCGCCGTACCGCGCGGCGTGCGCAACGACTGGTGGCCGGAGGGCACGCCCGAGCCCATCGGCCCGCTGTATGACCCGGACAACCCTTCGTGGCAGCGTGCCATCCGCTACGAGATGGCAGCCGAACACCTGCCTGCCTTCCGAGAGGCCCTCCACCGCATCGCCACCGTCGATGGGAAGGACCCGTCTTGACCTCACCCACCCTGTTACAGACCGCGCACCCGTCCAGCCGGCGCGCGCCGGACACCTGCCTCGGCTATCCGCACGCCCTCGGGGAGGCCGGCGCGGAGTACGTCCTGCTCACCGAGGACCTCGCCGGCCTGCTCGGGGGCAATAACGACTCGGCACCGCCGACTGGTGATCGCTAATGTTGACAGCAGGCAAGTGTGTGAATCGGGGGCACATGATCGACGGGGGATGCGCGTGACCGACCTGCCGTTCAACCGGCCCGGCCGCTTCTGGCGGGGCAATCTGCACGCCCATTCCGACCGGTCCGACGGAGCGCTGTCACCCGAGGAGACAGCTCGCCGCTACCAGGACGCCGGCTACGACTTCCTCGCACTCACCGACCACTTCCGGGCCGAGTACGGCTTTCCCCTGACGGACACCCGGCCGCTGCGCACCTCTCGGTTCACCACGCTGCTGGGGGCCGAACTCCATGCCCCATGCACGGAGGCGGGGCCGAAGTGGCACATCGTCGCGGTGGGGCTGCCGCTTGGCTTCCCGCCTCCTGACCCCGACGAGAGCGGGCCTCAACTGGCCCGCCGGGCGCGGGACGCCGGCGCGTTCATCGGCATGGCCCACCCGGCGGCGTCGCTGCTGACTGCCGTCGACGCGGAGAGCCTGGACGCGGCCCATGCCGTGGAGATCCACAACGCACTCGCGTCTCGCGAGGACCGGGGCGACAGCTGGCACCTGGCCGACGTCCTGTTCAACCGCGGGCACCGGCTGACCGCCTACGCCGCCGATGACGCCCATTTCCAGTCCCAGGACCCGCCGGGTTGCACGGCCTGGGTCCAGGTACGCGCCGAATCCCTCGAGCCGACAGCACTTCTGGCCTCCCTTAAAGCCGGCCACTATTACTCCAGCACCGGACCCGAGCTGCACGACATCCGGCTCGACGACGGCCAGATCACGGTGCGCTGCTCGCCCGCGCGCAAAGTGTTCATCACGGGAGGCGCCCCGGGGGCACAGGTGATGGAGGGCGAGGCTCTGACGGAGTGCTCGCTGCCCGTAGGGATGTTCGGCCAAGGGTTCTGCCGGGTCACAGTCGAAGACGCTGCCGGGGGCCGTGCCTGGAGCAACCCGATCCATCTGGGCCCACGTCCTGCCACCAAGCCGTAGCCACCATCCGGAAGACCTCACCTTCCCGTCGAGTCCGAAGAAAAGGATCCGCACCATGCTCTGGCCCGCACTCCGCGCCCTCTCTCATGGGGAGCTGACCTCCGACCAGCTGCGGTGGCTGATCGGCACCTTCGACCTCACCGAGGCGCCCCGCACCGAGGGGCCCGGCGCGGCGAAGAGCGTCGCGCACCGCTCCTTCACGGACGACGAGGGCGTCGATCTCATCCTGGACCTGGCCCGAACCGGCGAATCCGGCTGGGTTTTCACCTTGTTCCACACGGGCCAGCAGCCGTCCGCCCGTACCGTCGAAGACCACCGGGCCCTGTTCCACGACGCCATCGACCGGCTCGGCCTCACCCTGATCGAAGTCGCTCCCGCCGCCACCGCCGCGGAGGTCCTCGTCACACCTCCACCAACCGACAACCCCGACTCCGCCATCGGCGCCCACTGGTACCTGCCCTCCGACGAGCTGGACCACGTGTGGCCGCACGTCGGCCTCCGCGCGGACGCCACGCGGGAGGTGAAGGAGATCAAGCTGCGCGAGCTCATGCGCACCCCCGCCTGGTCTGCCGCCCCCGCAGGCCTCCGCCGTCAGGCGGAGGAGTTCCTCCGCGGCGACTGACCCAGCGCGGACGGCACAGGCGCGGCCGAGAACAACAGCACGGAGAGAAACAGAAGAGGGGGGACTCGTTGACCGAGCAGCCGACCAATGAGCCGGGCGGGGCAGACATTGCCCCGCCCCCGCCGCTGGGATCACAGGAGCGCATCGATCACCAGCGGATCGGCGAGGCGCTGCTGACCGACGACGGCCGGGTCACCGAGCCCCCCCAAGCCAAGACCATCGCGATCCAGGCCCTGGCCGATCGCATGCGATCGTCCACGCCCGAGCTCGTCCTCGCCTCGATGGGCCTGGTTGTCGGTAACGACATGGCCGCCCACCTGGGCAACAGCCGGTACGCGCTGGTCCCGCACAACGAGCGGTACCCCTCGATGGGGGCCGACGTCCTCCACGTCGACGAACTCGACCCGGTCAATCCCCGGCACGCCGCGGACCGGGTGGTACCCATGGACGCCCACCAGGCCGAGACTCTGATCCGCATGATCGCGGTCAGCGAGCTGATGGGCTCCTGGGCGTACGGCTCTAACAACAACGTGCGGGTACTGGCGCTGCAGCAGGCCGCCCAGGAGGAGTTCGGCCTCACCGACGTACTCGAATGGCGGATGGACTCCAAGACCGCTTTCGCTGTCGGCCTCGAACTCGACTACAACCGCGACGCCCTGCGGGACTTCCTGCGCACCCAGTACGAGATGACCCAGGAGGTCCTCGCCGCCCGAGGCGTCACCGAAGTGCTCTCCTACCGGGCGCTGAGCTGGCCCGAGGGGGCCGCGCAGCCGGACTGGGCGGGCCTGAACGTCGGCGACACCTTCGAGGCTCGTCAGAGGCCGCTGGCGAGCTGGTCGGCGGACCGGCAGATCGTCGCCGACTGGTTGGAGCAGCGCCAGGGACGAGGCGTGATCCTGGTCGCCCGCCAGCCCGCGCGGGACATCCTGTCCCTCCCGACGACCGGCATGGGGTACCTCGCCCAGAAGGAATGGGTCACGCTGCCGGGCGATCACCGGGCCACCCTGGACGGCCTCTTCTCCGGCACCGCCCAGGCTCCCACCGCCCAGCAGACCGCGGCCAGCCATGTCTCCCTGGGTGGCCCCGCTCTGGGCGATGTCCCGGGCGATCTGGCGGAGGCGCCGGCGGCGGCCCAAGAGACCGGCGCCCGGTGGCGGCCCTCCCCGGTCACCGGTGGGCTCGACGCCGCCGATCCACTCGACCGTCAGATCATGCGGATCCTCGAGGGCGAGGAAGAGGTCCCCACCTGGTGGCCGCAGGACGACTCCGGCTACGCCATCACCAAGCGCGACCTCGACTTCCTCGGCATCAGCCCGGTCCAGATCAAGTGGCTGCTCACGGGCGAGGCACCCATGGGTATGACCCCGGAGCTGTACCAGCAGTTCGGTACCGAGATGCTCCAGGCGCTGGAACGCGACGGCATCGACCCATCCGCGGTTGACATACGCCTCAAGGGGACTGGCTCCGGATTCTTCTCCGGGATCCACAAGACACTGCCGCGCGAGGAGGAACTCGTCGGCAACCCGCTGGCCGTCCAGCGGCTCCAGGAGTGGTTCGGAGATGACCAGAACCGACCCCTGCGCCGCCCGTACGACGCCATGTGGCGCCTGGGTCTGGAACCGGAACCCAGCGACTTCGACCTCGACATCAACAGCTCCGCGATAGTCCGGGCCGCCCGCGCGTACTGGCAGGCCAACCACCCCGACCGCTACGCCGGCGACTTCATGGGCGGTCACGGGTACCTGGACAAGCAGACCACGTTGGGCACCCTGCCGGCATTGGCCGAGTGGGCGAGCAAATGGGAAGGGAAGCTAGGCAGGCCGCTCTCCCTTGGCGTCTTCGAATCCAGCGGACCGTTCGACGCCACCGCCATTGGCCGTAGTCTGTCGTCCCACTTCCTCGACAGCGACTGGATCATCCACCGCCCCGACACCCCCATGGCCTGGCGCACGCCCAGATCCAGGCTTCCCGACCCGGCCAACGCGCCAGAACTGCCGCCGCAAAGGGGCATCGCTCCCCGCCCAGAAGACGAACAGCGAGACGAGCCGGCCGTGCAACGGCGTGCGGTGGACGCGGACGACATGCGGACCCAGTCGACCCCGGCGGGACAAGAGGAGGAGACCGACCGGCGCTCCACGCCCGATGAGACCGGGCCCAGTGTGCCCCGCGACGCCGCCCCCGAGACCGCCAACCCGCTTGCATTGCTGAGTGACGACGACCTGGCCCAGCACCAGACCAATCTCACGAACGCTGCCCACGCCCTGGCCGAAGAGGCGGCCACCGCTGCCGCGACTGCCCAGGCCCTGGCCGACCGGTATGAACAGGACGGCGGAGACACCGTAGCCCGGCTCACGGCCGCCGACGCGGATCCAGACCTCATCGAACGAGCCAGAACCTCGGCCGCCGAGGACCTCGCCCACACCCGTACGGCGGCACAGGCCGCGCAGAACAAGTTGAACGACATCAACAGCCGTATCCAACAGACAGTTCAGGAAGCCGAGCGCCGCGCAAACCTGACACCGCAGGAAGCGCAGGCCGAACGGACCGCCCGCCAGCACTACGCCGCCGCACAACGGCCGCCGCGTCACCCCCACACGCCGCCGCCCGCACCGAAGATCACTGGCCCGGAAGGGCCGTCCCGCGGCGGAACCTCTCTCTAGAGTGCATTCCGCGGGAGTCCGGCAGCTGCTTGGCGTCCCCGACAGCGGACCCGTGCTCCGGCTGGTCTGACCTTGTCGTCGGTGGCAGAGTCCGCTCCGCCACCGACGACACACCCATGATCATGGGACCAAACCGAGCCCGATACAGAGACCGGCGCCTCACGACGGAAGCGCGGGTGCCGAACTTGTCGGAGCCACCGACCCTGGCGTCACGTCGTTGGGGCTGTGCGCCGTCTCGCCAGCACCTCCCATTCCAAGAAGGAGAGCCAAGACGGTGATGACGCCCACCGCCGTTCCGATGGCGCCTACCAGGTCTCCCCGTGTGGGGGCGCCGGAAGGGGGCCGAGCCGTGTGCTTGTAGACGGCGAGCCCGACGAGGCAGCCGATGGTGAAGATCATTACGGCTTCGGCGATCTGTACGGTCATCGCTGTCCTGCCTCAGAGAACTGCGGTCGGCTGACCTTTCCGCTCGCCGCGAGCCTGCGCGCCGTAGTACGCAGCCGTCGGAGCTGGCCCTCGACTGCTCGCGCGCTCATCCCGCCGAGCAGAGCACCGATCTGGCGATGATCGAGTTCAGGGCGCCGCAGCATCAGCGTGCAGATAGCCGCAGCCTCTGGGGTGGCCTCGTTGAGTATCCCCGTCCTCGACCACGTCCCGGATGTTCAGCGCCCCCGGCTCGCAACTGCGACCGCCCATGTACCAGTCGAGCGTGAGCGCGAGTGCGTCCCGTTTGCCGGCGACCGTGGTGCGGTCGAGGGTGGCCACCATCGCGGCCAGGTCCTCGCGGATGCACTCGGCCGCCTGCAGCGCGTCCCCGATGCCGTCCGGGTCAGTCGCCACCTCGGCCGTGCGGTGGTTGACGATCGCCGTGATGTAGCTGCGGTCCTCCTCGTCCAGCGGGTGGCCGCTGAAAGCCAGCCAGTGGGCGAGGGAACCGACGTATGTCTCCAACGTCTCGGGCAGGTGCCCTCGGTCGGCGAGCCACGCGACGTAGTCCGGCACCGTGCCCGGGTCGGTCGCCACCCGTCCGTGCTCCCGGCACCACCGGGCGAAGGGGGCGGACCGGGACTCACGGCCACGACGGGTGTTGGACGGGGTCGCGAGCCGGACGCGCCGGGCGGCGGCCGCAGACAGCGGGCGGCCCGAGGGCGTGACCACCCGCGCCACGTCTGCGGGCCCGGCCGGGCCCGCTAGGTCGAACGCCGGGGCACCTCATCGGCGTCGCCCCAGCCGGCCGACGCCACCAGGTCGAGCGCAGAGGGCACGTCGGCATCCGCCCACGCTGCCGCGTACTCCGGGTCGAGGGCCGCCACAGCCGTCTCCTCCTCTGCCGTTCCTGAGCGCTGTCAGGTCTTCCAGCACATGTACGCGATCAGTCCGCCGCCCACGATGATGAAGAGCAGGGCGCAGCTGAGCAACTGTCGGCCCTGCTGGTCGGCCTGGCGCTGGTAATGCTCGGCCATCCCGCGGGCCACGCCCCGGGCTATCTCGTCCTCGCGCTGGCTGCTCACGCTCCCCCTCCGGGTCTGGTGGCTCCGATCGGAGCCACTCAGTTCGATCCGAGCGAATGTATCGGGTAGCGCTGACAGTCACTCACACCGGGTGCCCGGTCATTGCTCTGCGTGTACGCGTTGCGGCGCCAGTGCTCGACCCGCGTCCCGAAAGGCCCTCGGTGTGACCAGCCGATTGACTGAAGGATAAGCGCGACAGACGAAACGGATGGTGGGCATCCCCAGCGCCGCACCCGCGCCGACTACGTGCAGGTCGCCGACAACGAGCTCGAAGTCCTCACCCGGCGCGGGCTCGTCAGGCCAGAGGAAGCTGCCCGAGCGGCCGACCACGATCAGCCTGAGCCTCCAGCACAGCGGCCATATCCGGCCCCCTGGTGAAGGTGGGGCCGTCCCAGTACGCCGGGACCGCCACGGGCGTGAGGCGCACCGCGGTGCCGTGGACGCGCGCGGCGTCGAAGAGGGTCTGCAGCATCTGCATGCCCGCCAGGTCGAGCGCACCGAGACGGGCATGCCACGTTTGGGTCTCCGGGTCGTACGAGGCGATTTGGCGGAGCCGGTCGAGTTGTTCCTGCCATTGAGGATCGGCGGCCAGCGCTGTCGATGGTGGCCTCCAACACCCATGCGCGGTCAGGGGAGTTCGGCGAGCTGGTCATGCAAGGAACGGTAGGCGTCGCCACTGACAACTCACCCGGCCAGGTGAATCCGGGGTCTGAACAGAACCCCGGCCGTCCACGAACACGTACTGACAGGCGTGGACCCGATCCGAGAAGCGCACCTGTCCGAGCCCGGCTTGCTCGTCATCGACGTGGCGGGCCGTGACGATGCCACCGTCTTCGCCTTCCAGGCCGCGATCGCCCGCCTGTGGCCTCGACCGCCGAGCACACCACCCGGAACGTCGGCCAGCCCGGTGTTCGGCTGCGGATGTACACCGATCTGCGGCAGGTCCTCGAGGAGGGCGCCCCGACGGAGCCGGAGCCGACGGCCACGGAGAAAGGCGTGGTCCGCCACCACGGGGGGAGTGGCGGACCCGCCTGCGTCCACGGTGCCACATCCGTCCCCGGCGTGCCCGGTAGGCGGGCGAAGTCACTGTCGGAGAAAGGGCGACACCACACTCGGCGGCGCTGCCGGCCGGGTCGTTCAGAGCACGCGCAGGACGCCGACGACCTTGCCGAGAATCTGCGCCTGGTCGCCGGGGATCGGCTGGTAGGCCGGGTTGCGGGGCATGAGCCACACCCGCCCGTCCTGCCGACGCAGCACCTTGACGGTGGCCTCGTCCTCCAGGAGCGCGGCGACGATGTCGCCGTGGTCAGCGCTGTCCTGCCGTCGTACGGTCACGATGTCGCCGTCGCAGATCGCCGCGTCGATCATGGAGTCACCGGCCACGGGAAACCGACGAGTTCGCCGAATCTTGGAGGGCTCAGGATGGAAACCGATGGCAGACTGCCCCCGATCGCGTGCACTCTGACGTAGGTTCGCGTGCCCCGCCGTAGGCTGATCGGCATGCCGTGGGTATCCACTCCATCGATGAACCCTTCGACTTCTGGCCCGAAGGCGACTCCACCTGCTGGCTCCGGAATCATCGCGGGGTGTCCAGCTCCCTCACCTGGGCATCTGTAATTGAACGGACCACACCTGAGGGATCAACTCCGGTTGCCCAGTTCTTCCAGGTGCTCGATGAATACCGCAGCCGAAAGAGCTCTCACTCAACCTCAGCTACGTCGGCAAGGGGCAGCCTGTGCCACTCGTGGCCGCACCCGTCGGAACAGAAGCGCTGGCGTCGGCGATCGTCGGCAACCGCCAGCACTGAGATCAACAGGCGGAACGCCTTCCGGCGCTCGTCCAGGGGAGCCAGACTGGCGATCTTCCCCAGCTGTTCGTTGATCCGACCGCGTGTGATCAGAACTGCCGGAGTGTGGGTCGCGCGGAGGCCGGCGCGGCGAATGGCCTCCGGCCCGTCGTCGGAGGTGGCTCGCGCCTGGACGCAGTAGTGAGACAGGAGCCGCAGAGCAGCGACTTGCTCCTCGACGAGGAGGGCGTCGAACCAGGCGATGCCCTGTGCCATCGGGCGCCGCTCCTGAGCCAACTCGTTGAACATGACGGCCCACTCATTCACGGCTCATCCCCCTCGACCAGAAGCACGCTCTGAGCTGCCAGGACGAACAGCCGCGGCCACAGCTCCTTCTTCTTCTTTCCCCGCCAGGGCCAGCGGTAGCCGGACGACACCACGGCCGTCGAGCCCGGAAACCGGTGATGCGCTTGTAATGGGTAAGCGAGGCCTGACCCCGGCCGCCGACCTCCCCGGGTTCCAGGGCTTCGACCAGTGCGGTCACTCGATCGCCGCCATCCCCGCGCCGGACGGCTGGCGCGAGGTATGGCGAACGGGAGACGGAACGATCCGAACTGCGCCGGTCGTCGGCTGGATGATCGGCGCCAACTCCATCGGCAACGCTCTGATCTTTGACGATGACTTGGGCCTTGTAGGCACCGGAACCGCGGCACCCGGCCGAAACCCGCAGACTGCGATCGTGCCGCCCGGCGTGGACGCCGAGGAGCGTTGGAACGCCGAATACGGCCCAACGGAGAACTAGGCCACTAAAGGCGACGCGGCTGGCGGACGGGCGGGTCATCGTGTCGGCCGGGGCCCTCGGTCGGGTGAACCCGCAAGGCCAGGTGAAGGGGATGGAGCGGGAGCCAGCGGAGGTGCGGATCCCCAAGGCGGCGCTGGACGCCCTCGCCGCGGCGCTGAGCGTGCGCACGATGGCGATGCGGACCTGGCCCGACGGCATCCAGTGGATGGACCCGGTGGGCACGTGGGACGAGGCGCACCTGAAGGTGGCGCTCATGCCCGGGCGGCAAGGAGGTGTGGCTTCGGATGTCCACCGACCGCTCCAGCGTCGTCGTGTGGACCACCGATGGTCCTCGGTACTGCGTCCGCAGGATGATGGGCGCATGCAGTCGGGCCACGACCTTCCGAACGACCGCCGGGCCGAATACTTCGGCCAGTGCGCGGTGATGATGCTCAACGCGCTCCGGCAGGAGAATGACGCGGACCCGTTTTCCGAGGTGACCAGCGTCGACCTGTCCGCGGAAACCGAGCCGGGGCACGAAGGAATCTACGACCAGGCTCTGTCCAACGCCCTGGCCGCGATCGTTGCCGCGGAGTGGCCAGGCAAGGAAGCGAACAGCAAGGGCCGTGTGCACTTTGCGAGAGACCTGTTGAAGGTGATCGCCGAGAAGATTCCGCCCGAGCCGGTGACGGGCCTGCGCGTAGTACCCGATCGCGACGCCGACGTCCGCTCCCGATGGGAGAAGGAAAACCGCGTGCCCGAAGGGTTCTGGGACACCCGGATCGACGTTGACCTTCTGACGGATGCGCTAGACGTCAGTGGTCGGGCCCGCCATGGAAGCGGAGCGGGACGCCTGCAGCGCCGTCACGTCCAAGCCTTGCTTGCCCTTGACCACCACCCCGCCCTGAGGACGCTCCTCGAGGCCCAGTCTGACCGGGACGACGAACGGGCCCAGGACGAGGATGCGCGGTCGGCCGATCAGGCGCGCGCGCTGCTCGCCCTCATCGGTGATGATGAGGCCCAGCGCCGTGCGGAGTCGGCCGACAACCCCAACGAGTACCACCCCAAGCACAACCCTGACGGCCACGACTTCGAGGAATGCCCGGTGTGCGGGTACGAGACCTTCTGCGTCCAGGGCTTGGACATGTCGGGGAGGGTCGGCTTTGGGCAATGCGTCGTCTGCTCGTACCGGCGCAGTCCCCGCGTCGCCGATGAGGAAGGCTTCGGCGAGCACCTCGCATGGCTGATGGGAAAAGACGACGACTGAACGCTCAGTCACGGCGGAAGTTCCTTGGGGATCCGCACCTCCGCCGGCTCCCGCTCAACCTCCGCCACCCAGCCCCTCCGCCTCATGCAGCGCGCCCGGCTATGACCTACCTGCGAAAACAGGGTGTGAGTCTGCCAGGCGGAGCCCGGCTGTGTTCTACGAGTGAGCCTTCTTCAGCCGGGTGTATTCCTTGGCCAGTTCGACCCGTGAGCGGTGCGGGCCGCCCGACGTGGTGCACCGCTGCTCGGGTTCCTGGCCGCAGTCGGGGCAGGTCACCTCGTACACCCGCCACGGTCGCCGCAACCGTTGCTGTTCCCTGCGTTCGTCGATGATCGGCTTCAGCCGCTCGTCGTGCGGCACCCGCCGCATCTCACCGGGCATGGTGTCGACGGCGCATTGCTGGTGGCCGCTGTTCGCCCCGCAGCGCGGGCAGCGCCTCTCCAGCCACCTCTTCCGGGTAACTTGCCGATGGAGCTGCGGAAGCGACTTCCCTTGTCCGGGCTGGAGAGGGCCTGCGGTGTGACGTACCCGCTCCTTCCAGGCCTCGACCTTTGCCTGACGATGCGGCCCGATACTGCTGGCCTCGCTCGCTGCCCGAAGCAGCTCACGGACCTTGATCCGCAGTACGTCCGGGTCCGGGTCGGGGGGAAGTTGGTCAAGGTCGTCGAGGAGGGTGTTCAGGCGCTTGCTCGTAGCCGCCGCGATGGCGGTGAGGCAGCCGTCAGCCGCGTCGATCACGCGGCTTTCCTCCTCGGAACAGGCGTCTTTGGCGGCCGTCTTAGCATGCCGCAACAGCTTCTTGACCTTCCCGGCCCGCTTCTCGGCCACCGCCTGTTCCAGGCTGGCGAACAGCTCCCTGCGGGCCTCGGCTTCCTGCCAGCCGCCCCCGCGCGCCCTCGGGCGTTCTTCGGCGGCGCCCACAACTCCGCCCGCCTACGCGCCCGCTCGCTGTCGTCCTTCGCGCCCGCATCCAACTGGGCCTCGACAGCGTTCAGCATCCGCTTCAGCGGCCACTCGTGCGGGTTGACGCCCTGGAGGGCGAGGGCGCCGTCCCACGCATCCCACCAGGCCGCGGCCTGTTCGCAGAGCCGGAAGACGACCCAGTAGGGCGGTTCCCACTACCCGCGCCGTACAGCTCGACGACGACTTCCAGCATCTCCGCGACCGCCCGCAGCGGCAGGCGCAGCGCGTCCTGGACCCGCGCGCCCGGGTGCTCGGCGGCGAACGCCTCCGCCTCACCGGCGTCCTGGAACGACTCCAGCACCTTGCCGTCCACGACGACGTCCAGGCGCAGGAAGAACTCCGCCGACTGCGGCAGCATCTGCCGGGCGAGGAAGACCCGCACCGCGCGGATCGTCTTCCGCAGCGACGCCGGGTCGGCCCCCTCCAGGTTCTCCAGGTCGACGCCCTTCGCCGCCTGGGCTTCCTGGAGATCCACGTAGGCGTCGATGAACTCGTCCCCGTACACCTCCGGCTGCATCTCCAGCTCGTGGGGGCCTACAGCGATGACGTGGGGCTCAGTGTTGAGCGCAATGGTCTTCCGCACGGGTCATGTCCTTGTCTCCCGCTCCGTCGCCCGGCCCTCAACCAGTCAGCACCCATGAGGGTAGTCGCACAGCAGAACGGCCCCGCACCAGCGTGCGGGGCCGTTCCCTTACCTACAGTCGTCGTGCTCAACGCGCGCTGTGAGGAAACCCGATGGCAAGCGGCATCGGACCTTTGGAGAGGTCGGCGACGCTGAGGTTCCCAGTACTACGCAGATCAGGAAGGGCTTCAGCGGGGCTGGCCAGAGCGACGCAGGACCCACAGCACCACGACGGCGGGGACACCCAGCCCCAGGACGTACGCCGCCACCGCTCCGGGGTCCTCCACGCTCAGATGCTGCCCGCTGGCACGTGCCAGCTCAGCGACGCACCACGTCAGCCAGAGAATGGCGGAGATGAAAACGGCAAGCCACAGGCCCCGCCGTGCCCACACCTCACGCCCCGTAGCGGCCGAGACAATCATGACCATCCCTAGCAGCGCGACCAGGGAAGCGGGCCAGTGCCGTGCGGACGCCAACCCTGCCCCGATGATGAACCACATCCCCGCTACGACAAGAACGGTCGTCTTCATCACATGTCCCCTGGAGTCAAAGGCTGGGGAACCCGCAGGCTCCCCAGCACATGTCGTGCGACCTACATGCCGTGGGTCTCGTACTCGGTGCCGTCGGCGTGCTGGTAGAAGTGCAGCCACGGGTACCGGTGGAGCGACCCGATGTCGAGGTGGGTCGGGTCGTACTTGAAGTTCGCCCTCCGCCAAGTCTGGAGAGCGCCGTGGCTGTTACCGTGCCACGAATAGTACGCCGGGCCCTGCGACCCACTCAGGTCGAGCCCTTCGAAGGACCAGCCCAGGACCTCCGCCCACGTGTAGACCTTGTGGTCGATGATCGGCTGCTCGTAGCCGGTGACCGCCTTCCCGTTGTAGCTGTAGTTCTCCCGCATCTGGAAGTATGCGAAGTGCCGGCCGTCGGCCCCATTGAGCCAGTACACCTGCTTGAGGTACCCGTCATGCGTCCGGGCTTTCAGCGGGACGGTCTCCGTCGACGTCTTCTCCGCAGCCACGGAGCTGGTCACCTTCGTCACCGTCGTCTCTGTCCCCGCCTCGGGGTCTTGCGTCACCGTCTCCTCCGTCGTGCTGACGGGGTAGGCGATCCAGCGGCCCGAGGTCAGAAGGGCATCGGTGTCGTGCTCGCTGAGATGGTCGGCATTCGCCGCCGCGAGAAACGTCTTCGACTCCTCATGCTGCCCCGCCTCCGCACGGGTGAGAGGGATGGGCTGGTGGTTGCCCAGGAGTTCCTGGTAGCTCTCGGCAGGAGGAACGGGAGCGTCCGCTGCGGAGGCCGGTACGGCGGCTGCGGTCATGAGCGCGGCTGCGGCCAACGCCACTGCCGATGTCAGAGCAGAACGAGCGCGTATGCGCATGAGAAAAGCAAATCCCCTCGTTTTGTTGGTCGGTGGCGCGCCGAAGTCGACCGTATAACCCGGAAATGATCTTGCGCCACAGTTCTGAGGAAGACATGAGGGTGAGAGAACGGTAAGCAGACCTGCTCCCCCTGCCACCGCGCACCAGGTGGCGCCGGCCGGTGAGTTGGCGCGAAACGCCTGATCATCGCTCCATTCGGAGGGCACGACCCAAGAAGTTGTTCGGCCTGCCGCCAGGATGTCTGACCAGCCGCGTGTAGACGACCTCGCCGCCGACCTCGAACCGGAGGACGCCGTTGCGCCGGCGCGGGCGGATGAGGTGCGGCCTCGTGCCGTTGAGTACGTAGAGCGTGGCTGGGTGATCGCAGGTGATAACGCCCTCTAACCCGCGGGGGCCTTGACCGATGTGCCAGTCGATGTAGCGGCCCATCGACCCGGGTGCCTCCTGCGCGGCGATCCTCGCGACCCGCTCGGTGCGCTCGCGCAGTTTGCGCTCCACGCGGCCGTTCCGCAGCCGCAGGAACCGGGTGATCCGCCCGGGCTCGATCCTCACCTCCGCGCTCACGGCGACTCCGGCTCGGTGCAGGGCAGGCACGGCGGCAGCGCCACCGTCACGGTCTGCTCGATGCCCACACAGCCGCCCTGCGGGCCCACGGTGCGCTGCTGTCCGAGGACGAAGCGGCGGCCACGCCGGCCGGCCGGGGCGGTGTGCGGCAGGCAGCACAGCAGCGCGTTGTAGACCGTCAACGCGTCCACGTGCAGGATCCTCGCCGACTCACGCAGCTCTTCGCACGACGGCGGGCAGCCCTCCTCCGTGGGCACCGGCGGGCACCGCAGCACTGTGATGACCAGCTCCACCGCGGTGACCGGCGGCGGCGCGCAGTTCCGGGCGTCCCGCACCGCCTGGTCCTGCTGCGGGAAGCTCGTCGTGGTCGACGGGTACACCCGCGTCGCGTTCACCGACAGCTGGCCGCCCGTGCTGCCGGTGCACGGGTCCTCACAGCCGTCCCACGCCGCGGTGCCGGGCACGACGCAACGCCGGCAGTCCGGGCAGCCCGGGTGCCCGTCCACCTCCTGAGCGACCTCGTCGAGGGGCACACGCACCCCACGGTGTCGGCGACCTCATCGATCGCGAGCGGACTGAACGCCATCACAGCCTCACGGGTAGGTAGTGGTTCGAGGGCGGCGGTAGTCCACCGACCAGACGCGCGACACGGACGGCTGCCGGTACGGGTTGACCATCGCCAGCCACATGTCGACGTCCGGCAGCCCGGTGCGCATGTCCGCGTAGATGGCCGTCGTGTCCTGGAACTCCAAGTCGACGCCCTGCCGCGACACCCGGGACAAGTTGCGGTTCCGCTGGAGGCTGCAGCCACACGACCCACTGCCGCCGCACCCCTTCACCAGGTGACACACCAGCGCGGAGAACGCGGCGATCGCCGCGTCATCGAGGGGCAGGCCGGTCCGGTACGTCACGCAGAAGGTGCCGGCCTCGCCGCACGGCGCGGCCATGTCCTGGCAGTCCGGCCAGCAGCCACCGTCCGTACGGACCAGGAGGTCCCCGCTGTCGACCCGGTACGCAGCAGGGCCGAGAGCCTCACCGCCGACCATCACCGACACGACGTCCTGCACGGGCCCTGGCGGCGACGCTGAAGGCGAACCTGCTCGATCGGGGCCGGCGCGTCATCCGAGACGACGTCGGGCTCGGGGAACGCGCGCCGGGACAGCTCCCGCATCGCCCTGGTCTGCCGTTCCACCGCCTCCGCGATGGCCGGGTCCACCCTCGACGGCCGGGCGGCCTGGCGGTGCGCCTCGATGGCACGGCGGTAGCCGTCCGGCGGGGTCCGTCGCTGCACCGGCGCGGCGGGCACGGTCGGCGGAGTCGGGTCGGCGGCCGCCGTGGCGGTGCCGGCCTTCACGGGTGCGGGCGCCAGGACGTGCAGCGTGCGGACGTTCGCGCCGCGCACCTTCTCGTTGGCGGCCGCGACCAGCTTCGGCGCGCTCCAGCGCAGCTTCGTGCCGTAGGCGGGGGCGTCGGGGGCGACTTCCAGGCGGCCGGTGTTTGCGTCGAACGCCACGGCCTGGACGTGACCGGCGAGCTCCGGCGCGGCCGCGGCGAGGATGTCGTCCAACTGCGCGAGGACGCTGCCGCTGGCGGCCGGGGCGACCATGCCGCGCTCGGTCATCATCATGCTGATCGCGCTGCCGAGCCCGAGCGGCTCTCGGCCGTCGCGGCGTACGACCATGCCGGTGCGCCGCTCGGGTCGCTTCAGCTTGTTCTTTATCTATCGGCTTCGAACGGCGTCTCGAACTGAGTCGCTCACCTGGGGATTCGCCGGACGTGGGGGCGGCCTTCGTCTGATCCTGT
>NZ_JBFAMH010000044.1:0-39355 GCF_040656475.1 Streptomyces sp. NPDC049915 | reverse complement strand
TGGTGCACGGCCCGTATCCGGGTGGCGAGGCGGCCGTCGGCGGCCTGGCGGGCAGCCCGATCCTCGGCGGTCCGGCGCCAGTAGTAGAAGCTGGAACGGGCGATGCCCAGGATGGTGCACAGCCGCTTCACGCCGTAGCGGCGCTGGTGGTCGGCGACGAACTGGAAGCGGTTCACCAGCGTGTCTCCCCGGCGAAATACTTGGCCGCCTTGCGCAGGATCTCGCGTTCTTCCTCCAGCTCACGGACCTTCTTGCGCAGAGCGACGTTCTCCGCCTCCAGCGGCGTGGGCGGCTCGGCGGGTGCCTCTGCCCGGCGTCCCCGCGGCCGGCTCGCGCCAGCCGCCCGGACCCAGTTGCGCAGGGTCTCGGGATTGATCCCCAGATCGGCGGCAACCTGCCGGATCGTCGCCTCGGGCCGCGACTGGTACAGCGCGACCGCGTCCGCCTTGAACTCCGGCGGATAGTTCTTCATGACCACGAGATGTCCGTTCTCAGATCCTCAGGATCCAGTGTCTCGTGTGTCCAAGATCAGGGGTCAAGGCCCCCGTTCCGGCCACGGCCCGGTACGCGCCCAACGCGCCGGGATATACCCGACGGCATGCCCGCCAACGCCCGCTACATACCGGGATCCATCTCCGGACAGCCAGCAGCCAATAGCGTCAATCGCAGTAGCCGGCAGCAACTGCTTGCACAGTTCCGCGTCTAGCGCATCAGCCAAGTCCTGCCTTGTCACCTTCGCCCCCTCATTGCCGCGAACGGCGGCATCCTGGCAGATGCCTATGACAGTCCAAGCAGACGCTGGGTGGCCGCCGTTTGCAGGGACGTTCCCCGCGTGCGCGGGGAGCAGGATGTGCAGATCGTCGTGCCGGACCTGTCCCTGGGACCGTCCCCGCGTGCGCAGGGAGCAGACAGCATGCGGCCGGCGCCCGGTTTGCCGGGGACCATCCCCGCGTGCGCGGGGGGGGTGCCTCTATGTCTTTCGTCAAGCGAGGCGTGGGGTTCTGGGTTCGTAGAAGGTTCCGTCGCGGAGCATCGCGAACAGCACGTTGATCCGCTGGCGGACGAGGCGGAGAAGTGCCTGGGTGTGGGTCTTCCCGCGGGTTCGGCAGCGGTCCTAGTAGGTCCGGGAGGCGGGATCATGCAGGACGGCGAACGCGGACAGGAACATCGCCCGTTTGAGCTGGCGGTTGCCGCCTCTGGGGGCGTGTTCGCCGTGGATCGAGGTGCCGGACTGCCGGGTTGTCGGGGCGAGGCCGGCGTAGGAGGCCAGGTGGGCGGCGCTCGGGAAGCTGCTGGCGTCGCCGATGGTGGACAGGAGGACTGCGGCGGTCCTGACGCCGATGCCGGGCATCGAGGTCAGGACCGGGGAAAGAGGATGGGCCTCCAGCAGGGCCTCGATTCTGGTCTCCAGGGCCCGGCGTTGTTCATGGACGGCGGCCAGCGACTTCGCCAGCGAGGGCACGATCACGTCCGTAGCGCTCGAGGAGCCAGGTGATGGCTGCGTGGTCCAGGCGCGGGCCCAGGACACGTTCGAGGCTGGGGTGGAACTGGGTGAGCAGGCCGCGGATGCGGTTGGAGGTGCGGTTGGCCTCGCCGGCGAGGTCCTGGTCGAAGCCGACGAGCATGGTCAGCTCGGCGGTGACCTCGTCGGCGAGTTCGAGGGTGCGCAGGGTGTGGGGCATGGTGCGGGCGGCGTCCGCGATGACGGCGGCGTCCTTCGCGTCGGTCTTGGCTTCGCCGGGGTAGAGGTCGGCGATCCTGCGCATGGCGAGTCCGGGCAGGTAGGCGACCTGACAGTCGGCGTCCCGGGCGACGGTCAGCGGGAGGGCGCCGATGGAGGCGGGCTGGTCCACGACCACCAGGACGGTGCCGAACTTGGCCTTCAGCTTGTCGAAGACCGCCCGCAGCTTCGGTTCGCTGTTCGGCAGCGGCTTGTCGAAGACCGTCTTCCCGGCCGGGGTCAGTCCGTGTCCGTGATGGGTCTGCTTGCCGACGTCCAGGCCCAGGAAGACGCCCACCCCGTCGATGCTGATCACCGTGGCCCCCACATGTGTCGACGTGTGCCGGCCCCGAGGTCGGGAGCCGTTCTCGCGCAGCCACGTTATGCAGACCTGCCGCCCGCGAGCACCCGGGCATTTCGCCCGGCCAGGCGGTGGTCGGACCCTGATCAGCGTCTGTGACGGCACCCCTCGGGCCCGGTGACACCACCCCCCAGGTCATCCCTACAACAGGGGGCAACAGTCATGCCGGGCCCGGAGGCCAGCGGCCCTCTTGCAGGACCGCGAAGAAGATAACGGGGGAGTGCTCCTGCTTCTGGATCAGCACGTCCAGGTTGGGACCATCCCCGCATGCGCGGGGAGCAGAACGTCAGCAGGGCGTTCCCCATCTTGGTCGCGGGACCATCCCCGCGTGTGCGGGGAGCAGAGCCAGCCGGGCACCTGGTCGGTGACGGCCAAGGGGCCATCCCCGCGTGTGCGGGGAGCAGTCCGGCGGAACATGCTCCGGCGCATCGGCGCTGGGACCATCCCCGCGTGCGCGGGGAGCAGCACTCGTCCTCCGGGGTGAGGAGACGTATGTCGGGACCGTCCCCGCGTGCGCGGAGAGCAGGCCAGGCGGTGGAGGCCGTGCAAAGGGTGAGGCAAACCATCCCCGCGTGCGCGGGGAGCAGTACAGGTCGGCGTCGATGGGCACGTCGCTCGGGGGACCATCCCCGCGTGCGCGGGGAGCAGCGGTACCCGTCACCGGCCGCCACACCCCACGCGGGACCATCCCCGCGTACGCGGGGAGCAGTTGGAGCCGATGCTCACACCCTGCGGATAGGTGGGACCATCCCCGCGTACGCGGGGAGCAGCGCAGGACACCGACGGCCACACCACGCGTCGTGGGACCATCCCCGCGTGCGCGAGGAGCAGTCTCCGCTCCTCCGGCAGTGGGAAGGGTTCTCGGGACCATCCCCGCATGCGCGGGGAGCAGGCATCCTGAACGCGCTGTCGTGGCGCGGCCTCGGGACCATCCCCGCATGCGCGGGGAGCAGCGGGCCAGGCTCTTGGCGATCCCCGAGCGGACGGGAACATCCCCGCGTGCGCGGGGAGCAGCAGGTAGGCCTTGATGGCGGCGGCGGTGAGGGGGGAACATCCCCGCGTGCGCGGGGAGCAGTTGCCTTGCGCTCAGTGCGCAGCGCTTCCAGCGGGAACATCCCCGCGTGCGCGGGGAGCAGGCCGAGCCGCTGCCGGGCATGACGCAGTACCGGGGAACATCCCCGCGTGCGCGGGGAGCAGATCGACGTGAACGGGGCGCCCATCGTCGGCCCGGGAACATCCCCGCGTGCGCGGGGAGCAGGCTTGCCGACCTGCGCGTTTACTTCTGCAGGGCGCCCTCGCTCATGACTTTCATCAAGTCGGACATCACGCGCATCTCCGACCCATTCGGAACTGTCTTTTCTCCACTGGCAGCGCATCCTACGACTCTCGTAGATCGACCACCGTTCCCAGCAAGATCATGCCTCGCTTCTTGAGACCGCCGGCCGCCCACTCGGGCCCCCTCCCGCATGGGCGGGTAGCCGTGAGAGCCATCCCCACAGGTACGGGGAGCAGGCGTTCGGTTCCCTTCCGGGCCCGATCCAGCAGGGACCATCCCCACGTGCGCGGGGAGCAGGAGAGCCGATACCGCGAACTGAGCGTCAAGTTGGGACCATCCCCGCGTGCGCGGGGAGCAGCGCAGCTGCTTGAGCACCTTCTGCGCGGTGACGGAACCATCCCCACGTGCGCGGGGAGCAGGACCACGACGGCACGGTCAGATCGCCGTGCTCGGGACCATCCCCGCGTGCGCGGGGAGCAGGTGGAGAGGCGGTCGACGGACCCCGTCAGGGTGGGACCATCCTCGCGTGCGCGGGGAGCAGGCCTGGCGTTCGGTGCGCGAGGTCCGGCAGGCGGGACCATCCCCGCGGGTGCGGGGAGCAGAGGCCGACACCTTCCTGAGACTTCGGGCCGTAGGGGCCATTCCCGCGGACGCGGGGAGTCGGTCGAGCCGCCTGGGACGGTCGGCGCCTCGTTGGGACCATCCCCCGCGGACGCGGGGAGCAGCGGACCTGGTCCACGCGGTCGAAGTCGGGCTCGGGACCATCCCCGCATGCGCGGAGACCAGCCCCACCGCTCCCACAAGCCGAGCCAGCCCCCGGGACCATCCCCGCATGCGCGGGGAGCAGACTTGCCGACCTGCTCGTTTACCTCAGCAGGAGGCCGCCGTCCGTGACTTTCGCCGAGTCGGACATCACGCGCACGTCAGGCCCATTCGGAAGTGATTGTGTCCACTGGGAGCGCATCTTACGGCTCCCATAAATCGACCCCCGCCCTCAGCTCGAAACTGCCCGGCGCCCACTCGGGACCCCGCATGGTCGGGAGCAACACTCCGGCAGGCCAAATCACGCAAGCGGCGGGACCGCCCCCGCGGTGCGTGGGAGCAGCTCAGCCGTCCCCGCGGCTGAGCCGGAGCAGCAGCTCTCCTGGTTCACGCGGCGCAGCGTGATGGGCCATCCCCGCGGTGCGGGAAGGAGTAGCCCAACCGGTGGAGCCCAGTTGCCCACCGGGGCCATCCCCGCGAGTGCGGGGAGCTGCACGGGCCGAGCGGTCCAGCGCAGCCCATCGCGGGGCCATCCCCGCGTGCGCGGGGAGCAGAAATCGGCCCCGGCATCCCGGATCATCTTCTCGGGACGATCCCCGCGTGCACGGGGAGCAGTGCCGCGTGATCGGGCGCGGGGAGCAGTTCGTGCCGGTCACGATCAACGCGGCATTGTCGCGACGATCCCCGCGTGCGCGGGGAGCATCGGGACCACTTCGAGACCGCGGGCGGCCAGGAGGGAGCATCCCCGCGCGGGGAGCAGATGTCAAAGCCGGCGGCGCGGCCAATCATGCACGTGCCATCCCCGCGGGTGCAGGGAGCAGAGGCCATCATGCGCCCCGAGTGGACTCAAGTTGGGACCATCCCCGCGTGCGCGGGAGCAGACCAGCACTGCCGCGGAGTCATCCCTGCGGTTGAGACCATCCCCGCGTGCGCGGGGAGCAGCCGTCGATGGGGACATCGTTGGGGTTGATGCCGGGACCATCCCCGCGTGCGTAGGGAGCAGGTCCAGCACCGACCCCGCGCGCTCGATCCAGCGAGACCATCCCGCGTGCGCGGGAAGCAGGCCAGGCCACAGGGGGAGCCGGATACGGCGATGGGACCATCCCCGCTGCGCGGGGAGCAGCCTCAACTATGCCACCCATCGCTACGGCGCTGGGGACCATCCCCGCGTGCGCGGGGAGCAGCCCCCGGCACCGCAGATCGCAATGCCGACGTGGCCATCCCCGCGGGTGCGGGGAGCAGGCAACGGGAGTCGCGTCCGGGTAGCCGTGCTCGGGACCATCTCTGCGTGCGCGGGGAGTGTCGGTGTGAGGTCTCAGGAGACGCTTGACCGTTTGTGCTCTGGACATGGTTGACACGTTCGGCTGAACGTCCGCCATCCCCCAATCACCGATGCTGCAGGGCTGCTTCCGTCGGTGACGTGGATGTGCAGCAGTTGGCCGAGTACCGCTACCGGGCTGTCCGCGAGGTGCTCGGTGGGTCCCCGATCGGTGAGGTCGCGGCCCGGTACGGCACCTCGCGTCAGACATTGCACAGCTGGCGGCGGCGGTTCGAGCAGGAGGGCATGCCCGGCCTGCTGGATCGCTCCCGGCGCCCGCGGAACAGCCCCACGCGCCTCTCTGCAGAGGTTGAAGCCGAGATCTGCGAACTGCGTCGCCGGCATCCCCGCTGGGGTGCCCGCCGGATCTCCCACGAACTGGCTGCCCGCGGGCTGGAGCCGGCGCCTTCGCGGGCCACGGTCCACCGGGTGCTCTCCCGCAACGGCCTGGTCCGCACCCAGGAACAGCAACATCCGCGCAAGTACCGCCGGTGGCAGCGCGAAGCGCCCATGCACCTGTGGCAGATGGACCTGGTCGGCGGGGTGCCGCTGGCCGACGGGCGGGAGTGCAAGATGGTCACCGGCATCGACGACCACTCTCGGTTCGTCGTGATCTCCTCCGTCGTGGCCGTGCCCAGTGCCCGCGCGGTGTGCTCGGCCTTCACCGCCGCGATGCGGCGTTACGGAGTGCCCTTCGAGGTCCTGACCGACAACGGCAAGCAGTTCACCGGCCGTCACACCCGCCCCCAGCCGGTGGAGGTGCTCTTCGAGCGCATCTGCCGGGAGAACGGCATCACCCAGCGGCTGACCAAGCCGCGTTCACCCACCACCACGGGCAAGATCGAACGTTTTCACCGCACCCTGCGCGAGGAGTTCCTCGATCACGTGGCGCCGTTCGAGTCGCTGGCCGCGGCCCAGGAAGCGATCGACGGCTGGGTGCACGCCTACAACCACCAGCGCCCGCACCAGGCCCTGAGCATGGCCACCCCGGTCAGTCTCTTCCGTCCCCATGCTGCCGTCCGCGGCGGTGACCGGCATCCCGAACAGGCCGTCCCCGAGCCGGAGTTGTCCATTGAGGTCGTCGAACCGCCTGTCCTGCCCCCGCAGGGCACCGCGATCGAGTTCGACGTGCGGGTGCCGCCCAGCGGCGAGATCACCCTGGTGACGGGCAGGCAGCGAGTTGGCATCCACCAGGCACTGGCCGGCCGGACGCTGACGGTCTGGGCGAACCACCGCAGCGTCCACTTCCTCCTCGACGGGCATCTCGTCACCACGGTCCCGTCCCGGCTGCGGCCGGAGGACCTCGCCTACCTGACCATGCGCTACGGAGCCCGTCCGGCCGGTCCCGAGCCCGCACCCCCGGCCCTGCCCAGAGCCCGCAGCGGCACGGCCATCCTCGCCGCCGGTGAACCCGTCGAGGTCGACCGCAAGGTCCATCGCGACGGGATCGTCTGCCTGGCCGGCGGCCGCTACCAGGTCGGATTCGCCCTCGCCGGCCGCACGATCACCCTCCGTCTCGACGGACACCTCATGCACGCCATCGCCGACAACGCCCTGATGGGAACGTGGCCGTGCCCCGTTCAGGCCGACTGCCTGGGGCAGATCGACGGGGCACGGACGGCGACGTCCCCGCTGCCGCCTCCGCCCCTGCCTGCCGGTGCCATCCGGGCCCAGCGCAAGGTGCATGCGAGCGGCCGCTTCATGATCAACGGCCAGTTCATCAAGCTCGGCCCGCGGCATGCGGGAAAGATCGTCACCGTCGTCATTGAGGACACCCACTACCGGATCCTGCACGGGGAGGACGAACTCGCTGTCAGGCCCCGCAAGAACCTCGGGCCGATCACCAGGCTCTACGTCAAAGGCATGGGCACCCAGAAGGACCGTCAAGGATCTCCTGACGACAAACCGTCAAGGAAGTCCTGAGACCTCACACCGACAGGGGAGCAGGGTGACACCGGCACCGGTCAATTCCCGTACGCGGATCCATCCCCGCGAGCGCGGGAGCAGTGAGCGCGCGCCGGCGTCGTGTCGGCGTCGATGGGACCATCCCCGCGGGCGCGGGGAGCAGGGAGTGAGGCCGGTGTGTGACGCATGCGCCACGGGACCCTCCCCGCATGCGCGGGGAGCAGGGCTTCGTCACGGACTTCGGCGCGCTCGCCCCGGGACCATCCCCGCATGCGCGGGGAGCAGCCGATGTACTGCTCGACGCACCAATGCAGGTAGGGACCATCCCCGCACGCGCGGGGAGCAGCGGCATCGGGTCCAACAGGCCGAACTCCTTCGGGGACCATCCCCGCATGCGCGGGGAGCAGCTGTCACCGCAACGCAGATCGCTGCGGGCGCCGGGACCATCCCCGCATGCGCGGGGAGCAGAGCGGGGGCCGGCCGATCCGCACACGGAAGGTGGGACCATCCCCGCATGCGCGGGGAGCAGATCGTGCGCTTCAGCTCGGACAGCGCCCCGTCAGGACCATCCCCGCATGCGCGGGGAGCAGGAGCGCGGCGACATGGACGAGATGTCCTTCGCGGGACCATCCCCGCATGCGCGGGGAGCAGACCACTGTTGCCGCCGGACCCCCACCAGTTGAGGGACCATCCCCGCATGCGCGGGGAGCAGGGCCCCCCGTGGAGTCGACGGGGGGCCGTTGCGGGACCATCCCCGCATGCGCGGGGAGCAGACTCGCCTACCTGCAGTTCTATCGCGCCGTCAGCTCCGTCCTCAGCACTTACACTGAACCCGGCATTCGCGATAAAACACCCCAGTCTACCCTTAGACGACCACCCCGAGGACGAGCGCGCACTTGGCGTCGTCCTCGGTCTCCTGGACGACGGCGACGACCCCACCAGCCCAAGACCCTGCCCGGCCACGTCACCGCCAGCGCGATCCTCGCAGGCCTCGACGGCCGCATCCTGCACATTCTCCACAACCCGAGCCAGAAGTGGCTGCTGCCTGGAGGTGTGGAGGCTTCGGACAACACACTCCTGCAGGCCGCATGGCGCGAACTCGCCGAAGAGACTGGCATCCGCCCCACGTCGTCACCCTGCAGGGCGAGGCCCCGCTCCACGTCGACGCTCCCCTTATCGACGCCAGCCCACCAAGGACGAGCCCGCTCACCAGCACTTCGACTTCCGGTTCCTCTTCTGCAGCTCGCCGAAATCGGCGAGCTGCAGACCGAAGAGGTCTCCGACGCCGCCTGGCGCCACATCGAGAGCATGCTTGATGACCTCCTCCGCCAGCGGATAACCCAGGCCCTTCGCTGACGCTTCCCAGCCGGCCGTCCCCGCGATCTCCGTCCCCCACGGCGGGGACCGGCCCCGCCTCACGATTGGACCTTGGCGCCGCCCCGGACCCGGCTTCGCAGGGAAAGGCGAGAGGCTCGAGCGCGTTAACTACGTTCCGGGTTAGGAAACAGCGTGCTCGTGGAGACCCTGGACGGATACCCTCGCAGGGCCTTCACCGGGGAGGCGCGCTCCAGTTGCCGCCGCTGATGACCCCGGGGAGCCACCTCAACCCACGAAGGGGATTCCGTGAGCGCTGACGCCCAGCAGAACCTGCCCGCATGTCGGGACCATCCCCGCGTGCGCGGGGAGCAGCCGACCGCCCGCACCGCAAGGTTCCCGGACGTGGGACCATCCCCGCCGGGCGCGGGGAACAGGCGGACGGCTACGTCACCATGACCGGCGCCCAGGGACCATCCCAGCGTGCGCGGGTTCAAGCCGGGACCATCCCCGCGTGCGCGGGGAGCAGAGCAAGCCAAGACCACGCACGGGATTGTGGGTGGGACCATCCCCGCGGGCGCGGGGAGCAGCGTCCTTGCCTCTCCGGCGACAGTCCCTCCGCGGGACCATCCCCGCGTGCGCGGGATCATCGGCATGAGCGGGCGCCAGGCGGTGCCGGGACCATCCCCACGTGCGCGGGGAGCAGCGTCCCCGGCACCGAACCCGCCATCCGCGCCGGGGACCATCCCCGCGTGCGCGGGGAGCAGGCCGCGGCGGGTGCCACCCCGACCAAGGCCGAGGGACCATCCCCGCGTGCGCGGGGAGCAGCTGGAGGGCGAAGGGCGGATGAGCGAAGGACAGGGACCATCCCCGCGTGCGCGGGGAGCAGGCCTTCCCCGGCAGCCTCCTGACCATCGCCACGGGACCATCCCCGCGTGCGCGGGGAGCAGAAGGGGGGACACTCACTGTGTGACACCGGGTCGGGACCATCCCCGCGTGCGCGGGGAGCAGACTTGCCGACCTGCGTGTCTACTTCAGCAGGATGGCGTCGCTCATGACTTTCGGCGAGTCGGACATCACGCACTTACTAAACCCATTCGGGACCGATTGTGTCCTGTGGTGACGCATCCTACGGTCACCTACATCCTCAACCAGATTGTGCTTCTTGTCCCAAGTCCGGTCGACCCGACGTCTAGGGGACCATCCCCGAGCATTCCCGCGAGTGCAAGGCAGCAGGGAGTACTGCGCCGCGGCGGCCTGGCCGGCCGGGACCATCCCCGGGCGCACGGGGAGCACCCAGATCGCCAGCCATCACGCCTCCTTTGACTGGGCACCATCCCCGCGTGCGCGGGGATTAGCTGGGCCGGCGGAAAGCCGGCCGGGGTGGGGGACCATCCGCGCGTGCGCAGGGAGCAGGCACCACCATGCACCGGCCGGCATCAGTCGGAACCATCCCCGCATGGGCGGGTAGCCCTTCCCGGAGGCGCAGGCCGCTACCGCGCAGCAGGCGCTGAAGAACGGATGACCGTGCCGTCCCCGGACAGTGCGCGCTACACGGATACGACGGCCGCCCCGCTCACCAAGTCCCCGGGGTGCTCAGACCTTGCAGAACCCGATGCCCTTCAGTGCCTCGTTGATCTGCTTGCCCTGTGCCTCGGTCGTCGTGACGTCCTTGTACGTAAATCGCTGAGACGCGAAGTAGTCGAGCCGGCTGGCTCCACCGGTGATCGCGCCGCACTGATTGCGGGCGGCATCAACAGCCTTGTCCTCGTACTTGATGACGTCCGGGTTGGCGGCGGCGAGCGCGCGCAACAGCTCGGCCCGCTTCGCCCCGGTTGGCTCAGGCGGGATACCAAGAGCCTTCTCGGCGGCGCTGGTGTCTGCGCTCGGCGCGGCGCTCGAGGCGGCGCTCGGCGAGCTGCTGGGCTTGCTATCGGTCCCGTCGTCGCTGGTCGATGAGCAACCGGTAAGGGCCAACGCGGCGAGCGTAAGCGCGGTGATGGCGGTGCGGACGTGCATGTTCCCCCCAAGGAACGGGCGTTACTTACGGCTGTGAACAATACGTGTGCTCTGCATGTGCTTGGTATGTGGGTCTGAGCGTCGATGTGCCTGGTCGGGGCCGACCACCCCAGTGCAGGCGGTGCGTGCCGATCCGTGGCGGGGGACCATCCGCGCGTGCGTGGGACCAGATCACGCAGGAGCCAGACGCGTTGATGACCGCGGACCATCCCCGCGTGTCGGTCTGACTAGCTCAGGACCAGAGCGGACGTGGCCCTACGGCTCCCCCAGCGGCGGGACCATCCCAGCGGGAGGGGGAAGCAGCGGCTCACCCTGATCCCCGAAGAGGGCAACGAAGGATCATCCGGTGGGAGGGGGACCATCCCTGCATGCGCGGGAAGCAGGTGGCGCGCAGATAGCGGCGCAGCGTGGCCGTGGGACCATCCCCGCATGGGCGGGGAGCAGTTGTCGATGACGTCCTCGGCGGCCATGTAGACGGGGCCATCCCCGGCGTGCGCGGGGAGCAGCTCAATCGGTGCCCGGGGGGCCCCGCGCCTTGAGGGGCCATCCCCGCGTGCGCGGGGAGCAGCTTGGCGGCGCCCGCGTCGGGCGCTTCGCGAAGGGGCCATCCCCGCGTGCGCGGGGAGCAGACGAGTGGCCGGACCGCCCGCGTCCAAGCCGCGGGACCATCCCCGCGTGCGCGGGGAGCAGGATGCCGCCCCAGACGTTGAGCAGGCCGGTGAGGGACCATCCCCGCGTGCGCGGGGAGCAGATAGCGGCCTGAATCATGAGCGCTCGCACGTGGGGACCATCCCCGCGTGCGCGGGGAGCAGAGGTTGTTCGTGCCGGTGACGATCAACGATGCGGGACCATCCCCGCGTGCGCGGGGAGCAGAACCGCTCCTTGGCGAGGTCGTGGTAGGCCGGGGGACCATCCCCGCGTGCGCGGGGAGCAGACTTGCCGACCTGCGCGTTTACTTCGGCAGGGCGCCGTCGCTCATGACTTTCGTCGACTCGGACATCACACGCATCTCCGACCCATTCGGAACTGTTTATGTCCACTGGCAGCGCATCCTACGGCTCTCGTAAGATCGAACGCCGTCCTCGGCAAGGTCGTGCCTTGTTTCTTGATAACTGTCGGCCGCTCCACTCGGGGCCCCTCCCGCATGGGCGGGGTTCCTGCGTGTGGAGGGAGCAGTTGTCCGCTTCCTCAGCCGCGACCGCGCCTTCGTCTTGACCGCCGCAGGCTTCGGCGGGGGAGTGGTCTTCTGCTCCGGTACCGGGAGGGCGGCTCTGGTCTGCTTGCTGGCCTCGGCGTAGAGATCGGCTCGGGTGTGAGCCAGCGAACAGCTCTCCTGCAGATGGGAGCGGCCGGTCTCGGGCGATAGGGGGTTGTCGCGGTCGTCACCTGCCCAACGTCGACGCCCCAGTTTCGTTGCATCCCTACGACTGTGCCCCCGAGTTCGTCGGCTTGGGGGCGCAGTCGTAGGTGGGTGAGGTGTCTTGCACAGCAGCGTCAGTACGTCAGCGTGAGGCGGCTCTCCGGCTTGCTGATCACATGCCCGGGCCGCGCCGCCTCGCCGAGCTTTGCCGGAGTGATGGTCAGGTGCGGGACTGCGGCTCGCGCGGGGCCCCAGGCTTCGATGTGCGCGATGAGGTCCTGAGCGAGCTTCTCGGCGTGCGCACCGTACGCGGCCGCCCCGAGCCGGTAGGGGCGCTGCGGGTCGGCATCCTTGCGCCGCACGATCAGGTAGGCGAGGGAGTCTCCGTCGACGAGGGCGGGACTGCGGACGGGGACCACCGGCCGCAGGACGAGTTCCCGAGCGAGCGCTTCGGGCATGACCTGCAGACGGCATACGCGGTCGTCGGTGGCGGTAGCGCGCAGCCCCGTCGTAACGGTTGACTCTGAGCGGCCCGAGGTACCAGGTGGTCGTGGCTATTGCCGAGCCGTGGGCCAAGAGACCGCCGACCGACTCGTCGCCGTCGCACAGCGGGCCGAACTCGCACCCCGCGCCCGCCAGACCCTGCGGTAGCCGCAGCCGGACAACCAGCAAGCCTGCCGCACCTCACCCAGCTGCACTACGCTGCGCTGTCGTCAGGGTGAGCGAAGGGGCGGGACTGTGGCCAAGCGGACGAACGGCTCCGAGAAGAACCGCAAGGAGCCGCTGTCCGACGTGGCGCGCCGGCTGTGGGCGTTCTCCGGCAACGAATGCGCATGGGGCGACCCGCACTGCTCAACACGGCTGGTCACGGAGGAAGGTGCATGGGTCGGCAAGATCGCCCACATCATCGGCGCCGAGCCCGGCAGCGCCCGCCACGAAGCATGGGACGGCAAGGACGTCGAACAACTGCGGGACTTCGACAACTTGATGCTGCTGTGCGGGGTGCACCATGACCTGATCGACAGCAGCGTCACCCGGCACGCCTACACCGTCGAGTACCTGCGAGCAGTCAAGCAGAAGCACGAGGCCACGTACCGGTACACGGTTGACGACATCGAGGCCGAGTTTCGGGACACGATCGACGGCTCGCTGGTCCGGCCCGCTGCCACCATGCGTCGGTACTTCAACTGGGAAGGCGAGGCCCTGGAGCCTGCCGAGGAACAGGAGGTACTCGAGCTGATCAACCGGTTCGCCGGGCGCGTCGGGCGCCTGACGCGGGTGGCCCGGCAAGTTCTCGTTCTCGTGGTGGACGAGGAGACCCCCGACTTCGAACTGGTGTTGAGGCGCTTTTCGGCGGACCGTACGACGCTGCTCAGCGTTGTACGCGAGCTTCAGAAGGCAGAGATGGTCTACCTGCACGACGAGGAGTTCGACGGGGAGCGCGGACAGCTGTCCCTGCTCGGCGGCGCTCTGGAAGGCATGCCCGAGATGTGGGACCAGATCCGCAACTTCTGCCGCGACGAAGACGTCGACGTGAAGGAGATCCTCGTGGACCTCGACTTCGCCCGCTTGGACTGAGCCGCCGGCGGTCGTACGACCTTCGCCGGGGGAGCGGCGGCCCGGGCCGTCACCGGGCCCTGTGCCGCACACACTCCACTCCGTCATGGGCCACGGCGAGCCTGACGGGTGACCCGAGAGCTCCTGCAGGGATCTGCACCGACCCCACTCACCGGCCCAGCTCGCTCACCGCGGCCTGCGTCATCCCGGTCTTCCTCCAGTGCCGTATCTGCGATGCATGCCGCCGCTTCCCGCCGTGCCGGGCGTGTGCGCGGGCGGCGAGGCCACCGTATGCGGCGCAAGGGGCGAAGCTGGGGAACTCGCCCTGATTTGCCAGCATGCAAGACCGTCGCATGCGTTGCCCATCTGGCACCTGCCCGCTGGCCCCGCGTTGTTCGTTCAGTGCGGGGTGTGACAGTTCGGGTCGGTGCAGCTGCCCGCCAGCGCCAGCGTGCGGTCCTGCGGGGGCGCATCCAGCCACTCCACACGCACGGCCTGGAGCCGGTCGATGTCCGAGGCGAATCCTGGCACATCGGCCCGCAGCGCGTCGGCCCATTGCCGGGTGAGCGCCCGCCCGTTGACGTACATCTCCCCGTCGAGGCCTCCGACGGCGAACAGCACCCCGCCCCTTGGGGCGGGGATCACCATCGCGCCCACCGGTGCCCGGGATGCCCAGGTGACTGCACGGCCAGCACCAGGCCGGTCGTCAGGGTCAGTAGTTGACCAGTGCCGTGGAAGTCGCGGTGCAGACGGGAGCAGCGGCGGTGCATCCAGGAGGTCACCGGGCTGGTTTGCAGACCCGCTATATCGAGAGGGGCGAGTTCCCTGGTCCCAGCTGGTCAGCGTACGCGTCCACGACAGGCGCCGGGTGGCGGGTTCACCTCGCCGACGCCCTGCCTGCGGTGCACCAGCTGGGCCCTGGCGTGCACCCGAGCGCGGTGTTCTGGCAGCGGGCGGTGCACATCGCCCTGCAACTCGTTAAGGCCGAGCTCGTCTACCCCGCCCTAGACGAGGCGGAGCGGGCCGTATGGCGCGCAGGACCGATCCCGGCAAGCGCCGACGACGCGCTGTGCGCCCTCGCCGAAGCCGCACCACCCGCCGCGAGCCCCTTCGGCATGGCTGCGCGGCAGGCGCTGAACGCGTGTTGCGACGCAGTGGCCGACATGCTCGTGCGCACCCCGGCCGCCGCGCTGTTCGGCGCCGGCCCGTGGACCTCGTCCGCACCCGCCCGGGTCGCCGGCGACACGCAGGGCACAGTGCGCGACTGGCTGGACCGTGTGGAGGACCAGGCGGACGGCGGCCCGGCCCCGCAGAGCGATGAGCAGGCCGCGGCCGGGCGGCTCACCGCCAACCTGCACCTTGCTCCCGCCGGATCCGGCCCCGACTCATCGAGCGAGGTCCCCGCTGCCCGGGTGTGGGCCGGTACCGTGCGTCTTGACGGGGAAGGTGCTGGCGCCGTGCGGCCGCGCGTGCGGCGGGTTCTGCGCCGCGCCGCACGCAGGTGTCCGGCCCTGGCCGGGCTGGCTGGTGAAGGCAACCCGCAGAGCTGCACCCTGCACTCCGGCGCGATCACCGTGCTGCTGGAGCAGGAGGACGAGCGGCCTGGCGGCGGGCGGGCTGCCCCGGTTCAGCGTGACGGCCCTGCTCGACTTCCGCTGGCAGCTCGCGCTGGACGGCGCGGACCTCACCGAAGAGGAGATGGACGCCCTCGCCGAAGCCGCCCGGCCCCTGGTCCGTATCCGTGGACAGTGGGTGCTGGCCGACCCGGTCATCTCCCGGCGCGCCCGGCACCGGCTCCTGGGACAGCTGCCGGGGACGCAGGCCTTGACTGCCGCCCTGACCGGCACCGTCACCATCGCCGGCGACACGGTCGTCTGCCGGCCATCCGGGCCGCTCGCCGACGTGATCGACGTCCTGCGGCGCGGCGAACACCACGATCAGACGGTGCCCGCCCCGGCGGGCCTGACGGCCAGTTTGCGCGGCTACCAGGAGCGCGCCCTGACCTGGCTCGCACACGTCACACGCCTCGGGTTCGGTGCCGTCCTCGCCGACGACATGGGTCTGGGCAAGGCCCTCAGCACGCTCGCCTTCACCTTGCACTACCAGCAGCACACGCCCGGCCCGACCCTGGTGGTCTGCCCGGCGTCCCTGGTGACCACCTGGTGCCGCGAGGCTGCCCGCTTCACCCCTCACCTGCCGGTCGTCGCCTACCACGGCAGCGACCGCACCCTTGAGGCGGTCACCGACACGACCCTGGTCATCACCACCTACGGCCTGCTGCGCCGCGACGCCGCCCGCCTCGCCGAACAGCAGTGGACCTTGGTCATCGCCGACGAGGCCCAGCACGCCAAGAACCCCGCCTCATCCACCGCCCGCCAGTTGGAGGCCGGACGCCACCGGGTGATGATCCTGTCCCTCAAGGCCGCCGGAACCGGCCTGACCCTCCCCCGGGCCGCCCACGTGATCCACTTCGACCGCAGCTGGAACGCCGCCGTCGAGGACCAGGCCACCGACCGCACCCACCGCATCGGCCAGCACCGCACCGTCAGCGTCCACCGCCTGATCACCGAGCACACCGTCGAGGACCGCATCGACGCGCTCCTCACCCGCAAGCGGGCCCTGGCCTCGGCCGTCCTGACCGGTGGGGACCAAGCGCTTACCCAGCTCACTGACCAGGAACTGGCCGACCTCGTCGCCTTGGGAGAGCGCCGATGACCGTGCAGCACACCACCGCCGGATGGGCGCGCGCCCTCACCCGCGTCCTCCACGAGGCCG
This sequence comes from Streptomyces sp. NPDC049915, assembly GCF_040656475.1. Classification (NCBI taxonomy): domain Bacteria; kingdom Bacillati; phylum Actinomycetota; class Actinomycetes; order Kitasatosporales; family Streptomycetaceae; genus Streptomyces; species Streptomyces sp. NPDC049915. The sequence goes on along the minus strand of NZ_JBFAMH010000044.1, from coordinate 22,988 downwards.
CCGCCGGCGACGCCCGTCTCCATGACGCGGCGCGCCGCCTGCTCGCCGCCGGCCAGGCCGGCCCTCTCAACGTCAACCAGGGCTTCGCCACCAGCAAGTTCCCTCTGCCCATGGCCGGGTCGCTCGGCCCCGTCTGCTCGTCTCCCCGCTCACTGCTGCCGACTGGGACCGTATCGAGGCAGCGATCTGCGCCCGCCCCGACGCCGCCGACCTCGCCGGCACCGCCGCCATCAGCGACCAGCTCACCGACCCGTCTCTCACCGCCGGCGTCCCGATCGTCCCTGACCCGCAGGACATCTCCCACACCTGCACCTGCACCTGCACCCCCGACGCCGCCGGCACCGCGTGTCCCCACTCGGTCGCCGTCGGCATGCTCCTCGCCGAGCGGGTACGCACCGCTCCCGCCCCGCTCTTCACCCTGAGCGGGCGCGCCCACCAGTACCTGAAGAAGCGGCTGCGCGCGAACAGCCCGGCACCCCAGCCCGCTGGCCCCCCGGCTTCCGCCGCCGAGCCGGCCGCCGCCCGTCCTCTCCACGACAACACCCCCGGGCCGGCGGTCGCGGTGCCGGCGCAGGCCACCACAGCGCTCCGGCCAATCCCGGACCCGGTGACCCTCGACCTCACCCAGGCACGTCCGGTGCTGCATGCTTCACTGCCCGAACCTCCCGAGCCACTGCCGGGCACCGAAGCCCTGCGGGCGCTCGCGGCGGACGCCTCTCACCGCGCCGGCGCCTGCCTGGACGGGCAACAGCTCCCTGACGGCCACACTCCCGGTGGGGACATTGCGCGGTTCCTGTCCCTGCCGCACGGCGCCGCGTTCCGGCAGGCGGCCATGGATCACCTCGGCCTGGACGTCGTCGGCATGGGGCACCTGCAGCTCGCCTACACCCGGCGGGCCGGTCGGCGCCGCCGTCTACCTCGAGTCGTTCAGCGTCGACCACGACACCCTGGCCGACGTCCAGGCCAGGATCCAGCCGCTGCGCCCCGCGCCCACCGCCAGCATCCTGTGCGAGGACAACCGGGTCACCGACGAGGCGGCCGGCATCCAGCTCAGGTACGGGCCGGACGGGCGCTGGTACCCCTACCGCGCCCCGTACGGCATCTGGCAACCCGTCCCCGGCCCTTCTGCCGACCCCGCCGAGGCCTACCGCGCCGCACGTCGCTCCAACCAGCGCATTTCATAGAGAGCGTCCGGCTTGAACAGACCGAGGGGCGGGAGCGACGACATCGTGGCGTCCTGCTGGAGCAGGCCCGACACGAAGGGGAGGGGGATCCCTCCCGATGGCACCGCACCACATGAAGGGGGCGGGCGTTCTCGGCGCAGCCCCGAGTAGCCCCGTCGGGTCGTTCGGCCACTGTCCTGACGGTCGCCGGGACAAGATCCACTCAGCGTCAGCGGCCATACGCCGCTGACACCACCACAAGGGGGATGAAGACCATGGGCAAGACGACGAAGAAGACCAGGCAGGCGCCGCCACTGTCAGCCGTGTCCGCACCGGCTGGGAGGGCCCTGCCGGCACACGCATCCGGCTGGCCCGAGGCCAGGACGTCGAAGCGGCGAACGCGCTGATGGCTACCACCAGCGACGGCGTAAGGATCATCCCGGTCCTGGCCGCCGCCATCGAGGACGGCTCGGCGGCCTCCGCCATGCTCGCCGGACTCGGCGGCGGTGGTTCGAATGCGTACCACGACGCCGCCGCCCACACCTTCACCGACCGGCCCATGCACCAGGCCCTGACCACGGTCTCCTTGACGCTGGGCACAGCCGACGGGCAGGACCGTATTGTCGGCGTGCTCTCCGCCACCGCCCCCGGCACCCTCATCGACATGGCCATGAGCAACGGCTTCACGGCCGAGCAGGCGATGGCTCTGGGCCCTTTCGTCGCCAAGATCCATGGCCTGGCCGTCGCTGAACACGTTCGCGGCCAGGGCATTGCCGCCGCGCTGCTAAAGCGGACTTGGCAGGTCCACCAGCAGCTCGGCTACATGCTGCTGTACGGCTCCTACAGGGCAGACCGGGACCTGGCCGCCTTCTACAACCGCTGCGGCTACACCGTCCACGCCCCCGGTGAGACCTTCCCCTTGGACCGCATCGCCCTGCCGTTCCGGCTCGGAGCGGGAGATGACCAGTGCGTCTTCACCCGCTGGCGCCCTCGCCACTGACGCACTGCGCGATGACGAGGGCTCAGCTCGCCGTCCGCCTGGTAGGGCAGCGGCTGCCAGGTATGCGGCCGCCATCGCCGCGGCCGCCAACATGCCAGCGGTCCGCCGCCTTCCCTTGGGCCGCTGACGCGCGAGTTCACGGCTCCTCGCCGGTGTCGCAGGACCGGCATACTCTCCTGTATATGCCGAAGGGATCTCGCGAGGCCAAGCGGGCGCGGAAGGCGGCGGCCAAAGCAGCCGCGCGTACCCGTGCACGACACGGAAAGTGACCCGTATGCAGACGCGTACCGTGTGCCTGTCCCTCCTACTCGTGGCAGTCCTGGGCTCGGTGACCGCCTGCGGCCACGGCGCGGGCACCACATCCAAGGAGACCGACGGCAACGCCAAGGGCAACGAGCAGACCAAGGACAGCGGCACCCTGACCGTCGCCCTGGGCCACAGGGCCAAGTGGCCCGACGGTACGACCGCCACCCTGTCCGACTTCACTCGGGGCGTCACGAGCGAGTACGCCTCTGTCAAGCCGGAGCCGTTTGTCGCCTTCAAGGTGACCGTGCACAACGGCGCCAGCGAGATCATGGACCTCACCCGGTTCTCCCTCTCCTGCGTCGACGGCGAGCCGGTCTACGACCGCACCCAAGGACTCGAAGCGGCGGGGGGAGCGACCTGGGGGGCGAAAAGCTACGTGGACCCGGGGGAGGACGCCACCTGGAAGGACGCCTGCTCTCTCCCGAGGGACGCGCACAAGGTGCAGATCGAGGTCACGCCCGAGGCGATCGAGTACCAAACCGCGATCTTCTCGGGCGACGTCAAGTAGCCCCGACCACAACCGCCAGAGGCTTGCCCGGCGCCCAGCGGGCCCGCCGGGGAGTGCTGCAGGCACAAGCGAGGGCAGCGGGATACGCCTCGGTAGCAGCGGCGATCGAGGCGACAGGCATCCGGCGATGACCGTGACCCTCCAACCCTGCGACATCCGCCCCTCCCCTCCCTAGCCCCGCCACCGGGCCGACAACCGACCCCTAGGGCTCCACCTCTAACCATGCCCACGACCGCCCACCGGTTCCGGCCACACCGCGAAATACGACACCTTTTGGCGCCGCCACCGAGCAAGTCGACCCTGACCTCCCGCCCGACCCAGCCGCTCGAAGCGCCCGCGAAGGAGGCGAACCACAGCAAGATCAATCTCAACGGCACTTCTCCTGCACGGCAACTACTCACGCCCGGTCTCGTCGAACCAATGGGTATCGGTCGGGCAATACCACTGCTCAGGGCCGCTGTTGGCGGTGGTCACGGGTCCTTCCCTTCGGTCAGGCCGCTTCGGTGAAGCCGATTGTGGTCAGATCCTGCTCGCGCAGGGGAGCGAAGTCGACGTCGAGTTTCGGGTCGTACGCCTCCGGCTCGATGCCGAGTTCGTGGGTGCTGTACTCGCCGAACCGTGCGTGGCGAGCGATGTTGCGCAGGACGTCCCCGCGTGCGCGGGGAGCAGGGGAGCCACGCGATTGCGTCGTCCATGGTGCCGGGACCATCCCCGCGTGCGCGGGGAGCAGATCGAGCCGGTGTTCTGCGGGACCAGCCCATAGGGACCATCCCCGCGTGCGCGGGGAGCAGCCACGAGGGTGGACGGGCAGCTCGCTCTACTGGGGACCATCCCCGCGGGCGCGGGGAGCAGCCACGGTCACCCATCCGGGCAGCCGCCGGCTCGGGACCATCCCCGCGTGCGCGGGGAGCAGAGCCCGCACGGCGTGCTGTTCGGCGCCTACGAGGGACCATCCCCGCGTGCGCCGGGAGCAGTGGCGTGTCGTCGGCTTCCTGACCCCGGACAAGAGACGATCCCCGCGTACGCGGGGAGCAGCACGTTATCGGGACCCACTGACACCGCGTGGCGGGACCATCCCCACATGCGCGGGGAGCAGGACCCGGCGTACAGGGCGATCGTCCCGGCCGAGGGACCATCCCCACATGCGCGGGGAGCAGGACCCGGCGTACAGGGCGATCGTCCCGGCCGAGGGACCATCCCCGCATGCGCGGGGAGCAGGCGTTCCAACCCGACTCCCTCGTAACGAGGGTGGGACCATCCCCGCATGCGCGGGGAGCTCGCAGTCGCGGAGCTGCTGTGAGCTGAGCCAAGAGCGGCTTCATCGCCTGGTGGCGAGCGTGCACCATCATGTCGTCGGGATCGTAAGCATCGGCGTCGAACAGGCTCATCCTGCCCAGTGTGACGATCACGATGGTTCCCTACCGCCGGTTTTCTAGCGCCCGAAGCCGTGACCGAAGTCTTGAACACGCTCGGGCATGATCTCGGCCATCCCAGACTGCAAATCGGGCAGTTCTCTTCAACAGCCGCGTGTCCTCGCACCAGCATCGTGATGATCGACAGCTCTGGACTGGTCCAAGCAACACGTCGCGGAAGGCAGCCGCCTGTGACTGAACCCATCACTCTCGCCGACGACCCCGACCTCGCCCACCTGATCGACCTGCTCGACATGCTGAGGGGGCCAGAGGTGGCTTCGCTCTGGGGCGGGGGCGACTACAGCATCGGAAAGAAGTTCGCATCCCGGCTCAGGCCCATTCTCAGCGGTCAGCGCCGCGCGGAGGATGTGGACTATCTCGCGGTGTACGTCTTGAAGTACCTCGGCAAGGACAACACGCACATGCCGCAGGAGCAGATCGCCAAGTGGCTGCGCGGGGTGAACGGCCTTCCTGCTGCGGGACACGCGTGGGCGGAGGACACCACTCGCACCGCCTGGACCTGGTCACCCGATACAGCCTGCCGCGCTGGCGTGGCAGCGACCGTTCCGGCACCGCAGGTGAGCACTGGCTCAGGGCTCCGTAGCCTGCGCCGAAGCGGGTGGGCCCTGGTCACGTGGTTCGGAGCCCACCCGCGAGTGGATCAGCCCGCCGACGGCCGCCAGCGGGTGAATACGCATTGGTCTGGGCCCGCGTTGATCCCGAAGGGCAGCTCCATGCGATCGAGGAGGAACCCCTCTCCTGGAGCGTGCACGATATATCCGCTGCCCTTATAGAAGGCGCCCAGGTCCCGCTCGGTCTCGAAGGACCCGTACAGCAGGAAGTAGTCGAGCTGGTCGTAAACCTGCCAGGCCCGCTTCAGCAGGAAGCTGGCCAGGCCCTGTCCGCGGGCCTTCTCAGCTACCGCCAAGCCGTGCACCTTGCCGGTGGCCACGCTCAGGGTCACAGCCTGCACGTTGCTGTACCCGTGCTCCAGGGCCCGTTCGATGATGGTGCCGGGGGCGGTGACGGACAGAGCGCCGATCGGCCTGTCCTGCTCGTCGGCGGCCACGAGAGTCAGGCTGACGCTGGCCATCGATTCGGCCATCGAGTGCCCGACGGTCCGGCGCGCGAAGTCCTGGAAGAACGTCTTGGTGGTGCCGTCCAGGCCGTCCAGGAGTGTGGCGCCTGCCGTACCCTGCTCGATGGAGGACCGTAGGGCCGGAATGAGCCGGGCCCCAGCCGTGTCGAGCAGTGCGTCGACGGTGTCCGTATCCGCTGCCGTGGCCAGCCGCACCCGGGTGCCGGCGGGGCCGGGCCAGCCCTTGCGTAGCCGGTCGGCGGACAGCCTTACTGGTCTGCTGCTGCCCTTCTTCGCGGTGCGCTTGGCCATGGACAGCCCCCTGGGGTCGACGTGAACTGGGACGACGCTGAGCGCCATGAGGGATGCTGTCCACCGCGAAGGCCGTTCAAGGACCGTTTCCCGGCCGAATGCTCGTGCCCCGTTGGCCAGTTGGGGCCTATGTGGGTGGGTGATGATGACGCGGTGAGTATGGATCTGAGCAACTACGAACTCACCATCCCCATGTTCGCGGGGAGCAGTACTGGCTTCAGGGCGAGGACTTCGACGACGAGGGAACATCCCCGCATGCGCGGGGAGCAGGTCACGTTCGTCGGCCCGGGGCTCGCCGGTCTGGGACCATCCCCGCGTGCGCGGGGAGCAGTACGCGATGGTGTACCCGGTGGCGCGCATGACGGGACCATCCCCGCGTGCGCGGGGAGCAGACTTGCCGACCTGCGTCTTTACTACAGCAGGGCGCCTTCGCTCATTACTTTCATCGAGTTGGACATCACACACATCTCCGGCCAAGCCCTCGCTACCGTGCTGGTATTCGTGCCCTGCTCATTCCTCATCATCAGCCCGTGCAACGAGGTTCAAGGTGAGCTCTGCACTGGCCAGCATCCGGACGATTTCGATGGGACGGTTAGCAAATTCTTTGGCTACGACATCGATGGGGTCGACCCGATGGGTCTGTCCGTCGAGTCCAGTTGCCTCGAGGACATAGCGCAATCCAACCGGCCCAGTGGGATCATCCGCGACGATCCAGTGCGCACCGTACTTATGGATGAAGAAGTCGGCGACGCAGGAAGCCAAGTCCAAGTGCAGAGTAACCCAGTCGGACTCCTCGAATTCGCTCAGAGGAGCGCGGGACACGTAGTCGTCCAAGGCCGGGATGAGGCCCGTTGGGTCACTCGCGTAAATTTCGGGGGACAGTCCGAGCATATCCGCAATGTCGATGGCGTTCCGATGCCTTTCCTCGCTCCAGCCCTGGAGGTCGAGTTCTTCTGCGTTTACCACACTAAGTTCCTTTCGCTGCTTTCGCGGTTATTTGGGGGCCGGCCCGAACTCGATGAAGATGATGCAAGCATGTATGAGGTAGCAGTTCGCCTAACGGCTTGTGGTCAAGGCCGGACGGGGACCATCCCGGCGTGCGCGGGGAGTTGGGCGGAGTTTCGTTCCCACGGAACCGAGTTTCGGGACCATCCCCGCGTGCGCGGGGAGCAGGGCTGGTTCGGCTACCGCCTGTGAGACACGCCGGGACCATCCCCGCGTGCGCGGGGAGCAGGTGATGAAACCACGTGACAAGACCGTGGGCGCGGGACCATCCCCGCGTGCGCGGGGAGCAGAACGGGGTCATGGACTCCCGGCGGCCGGACTTGGGACCATCCCTGCGTGCGAGGGGAGCAGATGAGCGAGGCGCAGCCCATGACGTTGTACGCGGGACCATCCCCGCGTGCGCGGGGAGCAGGGCTGATGTTAGGGCGGGATCGGAACGATCTCGGGACCATCCCCGCGTGCGCGGGGAGCAGCCGCCGCGGACGCGGCCACGGTCATGAACTCAGGGACCATCCCCGCGTGCGCGGGGAGCAGGCGTCCGCACCGAAGATGGTGGCCATGGCCGCGGGACCATCCCGCGTGTGCGGGGAGCAGGAGCCAGACGGCGAGCTGGTCGCGTTGCCAGTGGGACCATCCCCGCGTGTGTTGGGAGCAGAGAGCCGGGAGTACCTGCGCCGCGGTGGCCAGGCCGGCCGGGGGCCTGTCCCCGCGTACGCGGGGAGCAGTTGAGGTACATGATCGGCGAGACGTGGCGCACGGCACTGTCCCCGCGGGTGCGGGGAGCAGATCGCCTAGCTGATCGCCGACCCTGTCTCGCCGGGACAGTCGGCGGAGACCGCCGACCACAAGCCGGGTCCTGATGTGATTGGCCACCATCCCTGCGGGTGCGGGGAGCACAGCTTCTTGCCCAGCGCCACGTTCCCCTTCGGGGGACCATCCCCGCATGCGCGGGGAGCGGCACGGTCGCGGCCGTCAGGCTCTTGGGGGAGGGGTCATCCCCGCGTGCGCGGGGAGCAGGTACAGCTGACGCCCTGCGTTGGGCCATCCCCGCCAAACGGGGAGCACAAGTCCCTGACCGACTCGGTTGAAACGCTCAAGTTGAAGCTAACCGACATCTTCCCCTTTCGGGGCGAAAGTCAGGCGCAGGCCTCGGGTTCTTCCCGACAAGATCAGGAGCGCAGACACTCCCATGGAAGTACTTGCGCCTAACAGCTCCGTGATCGTCAACGTGGAGGCACCTTGCATGTACAACGCCGAGGCAAGGACCGGAAGGACCACCAGGAGCGGTGTCTGCTTCACCGAGACGAGCCTAGCGTTCGAAGGCGGTAACAAACCTCTCCCAGCAACCCGGCAATGCCCAGCGCAGGCACTGACCGCCGGAGGACTATCGCGGTTCTGCGATCGCTCTGCGAAATCGTCTTCTCGACCAGCAACCATCATGCAGCGATGATGATGGACTCTTACGCCTTGCGTGTTGCAGTGAACGAGATCGGCGCCTAATGGCCGGAGCGTCTGCTTCGGAGACCACCCAAGCCGGTCTAAGCACACATACTGATCGACTCGCTGCGACGCGACTACCTCTGCCATGGGGCCATCCCCGCGTGCGCGGGGAGAAGGGGCCTCTCGGTTTCCTGCCACATGTGGCAGGGGGACCATCCCCTCGTGCGCGGGGAGCAGTGGCCGTGCCGGGTGGCGCGGCCGAACGAACCGGGACCATCCCCGCGTGCGCGGGGAGCAGCTACGCACGTCGAACTCGCACACGTCACCATCGGGACCATCCCCGCGTGCGTGGGGAGCAGTGGGACGGCGTCCCCATGCGGAAGATCTCGTGGGGACCATCCCCGCGTGCGCGGGGAGCAGGCCACCACCGCGAACGCCAAGCCCGACGGCGTGGGACCATCCCCGCGTGCGCGGGGAGCAGACTACGTGACCTGCGGGTTTGCAGGGCCAGTGCCGTGTTTTCCATGACTTCTCGAGAGTCCGACAAAATTCGCATTATCTACGCTGCAGTTCCTGCTGTGCCGCGGCCAGCCGGAGACCCAACTTAGGGCTGCCCGCGTGACGTCCGCTGTCTAGCTTGCGCCAGCTGTAGATCCTGCCCGTTTCTTCATATCGGTGTCACGCTGCGCTTACACCCTGTATGTATCTGGCATGACAGGCGAGGGGGGCGCCCCGTTGGGGCTTCATGCCCGGCTGGGTAGACCAGCGTTGAGTGTGTGGGCCAAGCACGAGCGCGAGTCCGACCGATGGCTGCCGCTGTGGCGGCATATGGAGGACAGTGCCGCAGTAGCCGGGCGACTGTGGGATGAGTGGCTGCCGTTGTCGGTGCGGAGGCTGATCGCTGGTGCCCTGCCCGGTGGGGAGGGTGATGCGCGCCGGCTGGCGGTGTGGCTGGCTGGTGTGCACGACGTAGGGAAGGCGACGCCTGCATTCGCCTGTCAGGTGGAGCAGTTGGCGCAGGTCATGCGTGGTCATGGGCTGGAGATGCGTTCGCGGCAGGCGATGGGCGCGGACCGGCGGCTTGGGCCTCATGGGCTGGCGGGGCAGGTGCTGCTGGGGGAGTGGCTGGAAGAACGGCACGGCTGGACGGTCAAGCAGACGGGGCAGTTCACGGTGGCGGTGGGCGGGCATCACGGGATGCCACCCGAGCACGGCCAGATCCAGGCACTTGGCCGTCACCCGGATCTGCTGCGTACTCGTGGGCAGAGTTGGACGCTGTGGAAGCGGGTGCAGGAGGAGCTTCTCGACGCGTGCGCGGACGAGTTCGGCGTGCGGGAGGGCTTGTTGGCCTGGCGGGTGGTGAAACTGCCGCAGCCGGTGCAGGTACTGCTGTCTGCGCTGGTCATCGTGTCCGACTGGATTGCCAGCAATCCTGACCTCTTTCCCTACTTTCCTGAGGATGTGTCCCGAATGGGCCACGAGCGCATCGCGGCCGCCTGGCGTGGGCTGGACCTGCCGGGCCCGTGGCGTGCCGAGGAGCCGGTCGGGGATGTTCAGGAGTTGTTCGCATCCCGGTTCGACCTTCCGCCGGGGGCGAAGGTCCGGCCGGTGCAGGAGGCGGCTGTGGAACTGGCACGCGGGATGGACGAGCCAGGGCTGATGGTGATCGAGGCGCCGATGGGGGAGGGGAAGACGGAGGCCGCGCTCGCCGCTGTGGAGGTTCTTGCCGCGCGGTTCGGGGCGGGCGGTGTGTTCTTCGCGTTGCCGACGATGGCCACCGGTAATGCGATGTTCCCCCGTCTGCTGGGCTGGCTCGATCGTCTGCCTGCTCCGGAGGGGACTCGTTACTCGGTTCTGCTGGCCCACTCCAAGGCGGCCCTCAACGAGGACTTCGCCGATTTGATGGGCCGGGGCCGGCGCATTACCGCAGTCGATGTGGACGGGCCGGGGGAGCAGGAGTGGCGGCCGTCGAGCCGTGACCGTTTCGCTGCTGCCGAACTCGTCGCCCACGCGTGGCTGCGGGGGAGGAAGAAGGCCATGCTGTCCTCGTTTGTTGCCGGCACGGTCGATCAGTTGCTGTTCGCCGGGCTCAAGAGCCGACACCTGGCGCTGCGTCACCTGGCGATCGCCGGGAAGGTCGTCGTCATCGACGAGGCGCACGCTTACGACACGTACATGAGCGTCTACCTCGACCGGGTGCTGTCCTGGCTGGGCGCGTATCGGGTGCCGGTGGTGGTGTTGTCCGCGACGCTGCCGGCCGACCGGCGACGAGAGCTGGCTGAGGCGTATGCGGGTAAGACCATCGGTGAGGTTGCGGCTTCGTTTGACGCTGTCGCCCAGGCCGGTGACTATCCGCTTTTGACAGCGGTCACGCCCGGTGGCGCGCCGGTCATGCGGTGCCCGGCGGCCTCGTCCCGCGGCACTGACGTCGAACTGGAGCGGCTAGAGGACGACGTGGAGGTCCTCGCCGACCGGCTGGAGAGAGACCTGGCCGGGGGCGGTTGCGTCCTGGTCGTCCGCAATACGGTGCGCCGTGTCCTTGAAACAGCGGCTGCGCTGCGCGAGAGGTTCGGGGGTGCGAACGTCACCGTCGCCCACTCGTGTTTCATCGATCTTGACCGTGCCGACAAGGACGCCGGTCTTCTGAAACGTTTTGGGCCGCCGGGTAAGAGCGATCGGCCGTCGTCGGCGCACATCGTTGTCGCCAGCCAGGTCGCCGAGCAATCCCTGGATGTCGACTTCGACCTGCTGGTCACCGACCTCGCCCCGATTGACCTCCTGCTCCAGCGCATGGGACGCCTGCACCGGCACCTGCGCGGCGGCGAGGAGCAAACCGACCGGCCTGAGCGGCTGCGTCAGGCACGCTGCCTGGTCACCGGTGTCGACTACAGCGCCGCCGTTCCCGCGCCGGTGCGCGGCTCGCTCGCCGTGTACGGGGCGTATGCGCTGCTGCGTTCCGCTGCCGTCCTGCAGCCGCACCTTGACGGTGGCCGGGAACGTCCTGTACGGCTGCCCGCGGACATCAGTCCCCTGGTGCAGCGGGCCTACGCGGATGATTTCGATGGCCCGTCCGACTGGCAGGAGGCGCTCGAAGCTGCCCGCGCGCGCCACGACGAGCATCGCGCGGACCAAACCGAGCGGGCCGCGACGTTCCGGCTGGATGCCGCCGGCCGTCCCGGCCGGCCGCTGTTCGGCTGGGTCGCAGCAGGTGTCGGCGACGCGGACGACACCCGCCAGGGCCGGGCCCAGGTCCGCGACAGCCGCGAAAACCTGGAGGTCGTGGTCGTACAGCGACGCGCCGACGGCACCCTGGTCACGGTGCCGTGGCTGGAGCCAGATCGTGAAGGCCGCCCCCGTGCAGGGCTGTCACTGCCCACAGACCAGGTGCCGACCGCTTTTGCGGCCCGTACCGCGGCGAGCTGCGGACTGCGGTTGCCAATCCAGTTCAGCTACGCCGACGTCATGGACCGGGCGGTCGACGAGCTCGAGGAGCTCTACATCCCTGCATGGCAGGTGAAAGACAGTCACTGGCTGGCTGGCCAGCTGATTCTGCCGCTCGACGAGCATTGTCAGACCCATCTGGCAGGCTTCCAGCTCCAGTACAGCCCTCATGACGGCCTGGAGGTGACCCGTGCCTGAAGTCGACCCGAACGACGGCGCCGGTGTGGTGTCGTTCGACCTCACCACTCAGTCGTGGATTCCCGTGCTCAGACGGGACGGCAGTCAGGGCGAGTTATCGCTGCGGGAGGTGTTCGCGCAGGCGGGTGACCTGCGGCGCATCATCGGTGATCTGCCCACCCAGGAGTTCGCTCTTCATCGGCTGCTCCTCGCGATCGCGCATGATGCGCTCGACGGGCCGCAGGACATCGATGAGTGGGCGGATTTGTGGGCCGAGGAGAGCTGCTTCGGGCCCATCGAGGCGTATCTCGAGGAGCACCGCGGGCGGTTCGATCTGCTGGATGGTGCTGCACCATTCTTCCAGACGCCTCATTTGCGGACCGCGAAGGACGAGGTGTTCTCCCTCAACCGGATCGTGGCCGACGTTCCCAACGGGGAACCGTTCTTTACCGCGCGCATGCCCACCGTCGAGCGGCTCACCTTCGCCGAGGCGGCCCGCTGGGTCGTGCACGCGCACGCCTACGACACGTCCGGCATCAAGACTGGCGTGCACGGTGACGCGCGCGTCAAGGGCGGCAAGGTCTATCCGCTGGGTGTCGGCTGGGCCGGGAACCTCGGTGGCGTCTTCGTCGAGGGCGCCACGCTACGCGAGACGCTGCTGCTGAATCTGGTGGCCGCCGACGCCTCCGGTGTTGAGATCGATGCAGAGGATGCGCCGGCGTGGCGCCGCCAGCCCAGCGGCCCGGGCGGCGCGGAGCGCGCCCCGAGTGGTGTGCGCGACTTGTACACCTGGCAGACGCGGCGCCTGCGGCTGCACTTCGACGCCGGCGGCGTGCACGGCGTCGTCCTGGGCTACGGCGACCCGCTGTCCCCTCGTAACCGGCAGCGCCGGGAGCCGATGACCGCCTGGCGGCGCAGCCGGACGCAGGAGAAGAAGCTGAAGCAGACGCCGGTCTACCTGCCGCGTGAGCACGCGCCGGAGCGTTCGGCCTGGCGGGGGATCGGCGCGCTTGTCATCAGCGAGGAGCAGGCCTCTTTGGGGCCGGAGCCGGCCGACTACCTGCGGCCGGGCATCTTGGAGTGGGTGGCCCGCCTGGTCACCGAGGGGGAGCTGGAGGCCGGCTTCCTCGTTCGGGCGCGGATCATCGGTGCACGCTACGGCACGCAGCAGTCCGTGATCGACGAGGTCGTCGACGACCACGTGGCCATGGCCGTTGTCCTGCTGCACCAGCATGATCGGCGCTACGCAGAGCAGGCCGTCGCAGCCGTCGGCGATGCCGACCTTGCGGTCAACGCACTCGGTGACCTCGCCACCAACCTGGCCCGCGCAGCCGGCACGGAAAGCGATGGGCCCCGCTCGAGTGCACGCGATCTCGCCTACGGTCTCCTCGAGGCCCCGTACCGCACCTGGCTGGCCCGTCTCGCCGAGACCGACGACCCGTATGCACGGCGCGGCGAATGGCAGCAGCAGGTGTACGCCATGGTCAGCGAGCTCGGTGACCGGCTGATGGCCGCGGCCGGGGACGCAGCGTGGCAGGGGCGCATTGTCCCGGTGAAGCACGGCACGGAGTGGCTCAACTCGGCGCTCGCCGGCAAGTGGTTCCGCGCTGCCCTGCACAAGGGACTGGGGCGTCCCGACTCCTTCAACACGACGCCGGATGCTGACGCAGGCCCGGCGCCCGAGACCACCGTGAAGGCACCCGCATGACCACTGTCACCGCACCTGTCACCCCGCGCGAACGGGTCACCCGTCTCGCCGCTGCCCACATCACCGCCCTGCAGCGCGGCTACCTCACGGATCAGTCCCACGCGGTCGCGGCTCTCGCCCGGCTGCGGCGCGGCGCCGGCCGTCCCGCCGGGCAGCTGCCGGACCTGTGGCCTCTGATCGACACCGGCCCCCTGCACGACACGCCGCACGGCGCGAGGCCTTTGACCGAGAGGGAAATGACCCGGGCCGAGGACGCCCTGCACACCGCCCTCACCCTCTACGCCCTGCACCAGCAGTCCCGCCGCACGGGCATGTACCAGTCCGACAGGCCGGACCGTCGCCGAGGCCTGGGTACCGCAGTGCGCCGGATGATGAAGCCGGGTGAGATCGACGAACCCGTGCACAAGCGCCTGGTCCGCGCCGGTACCGCGCCTGATCTGCCGGTCCTCGCCCAGCGGCTGCGCGACATCGTCGTCCTGCTGCGCCGCGAGGACATCCCGCTCGATCACGCCCTGCTCGCCGGACAGCTCTACACCTGGCAGTGGCCCGGCGGCGCGGACACCGTCCGCAGGGAATGGGGCCGCTCCTTCCACGCCTGGCACGGCAAGCCTGCCGACACCGACACCGCCGGCTCTGACAGCAACAGCACCACGGACACCGACAAGGACGCCTCGTGAACCGCATCTTCCTCGACGTGCACGCCCTGCAGACCGTCCCGCCCAGCAACTTGAACCGCGACGACACCGGCGCACCGAAGAGCGCGGTGTACGGGGGAGTGCCGCGCGCCCGCGTCTCCAGCCAGGCATGGAAGCGGGCCACGCGCACCTACTTCAAGGATGAGCACCTGCTCGAGCCCAGCGAGCTGGGCGTGCGGACCAAGAAGATCGTGGAGGTGATCGCCGCCCGGATCACCGAGTTCGACTCTTCCCTCGCCGAGAATGCCCTGCAGCTTGCGAACGAGACCGTTAAGGCCACCGGCTTGAAGACGGAAGTGCCCCAGCGCAAGGCGGCTGCCGTCAAGGAGGGAGAGCCGGAGCCGGCACCCGAGTCCAAGTACCTGGTGTTCCTCAGCACCCGCCAGCTCGACGGCCTGGCCCGCCTCGCCATCGAGGGCGCTGCCGACATCGCCGCGTTCTTCAAGGACAAGGAGAACAAGGCCCGGGCGAAGCAGACCGCCGATACTCGCCACTCCGTCGACATCGCCCTGTTCGGCCGCATGGTCGCCGACGACGCCGACATCAACGTCGATGCCGCCGTCCAAGTTGCTCACGCCCTCAGCGTCCACCGTGTGGACAACGAGTCCGACTACTACACCGCGGTCGACGACGAGAACAGCGACGCAGAGACCGGCGCCGGCATGATCGGCACCGTCGATTTCAACTCCGCCACCCTCTACCGCTACGCCGCGCTCGGCATCCACCAGCTCGCCGCCAACCTCGGCGAAGGGCTGCGCGATGACGAGTCGCGCACGGAGCCGGTCCGCCGGGCCGTGGAGGCCTTCGTCCACGGTTTCGTAGCCTCGCTTCCCACCGGAAAGATCAACACCTTCGGACACCACACGCTGCCCGACGCCGTGATCGTCAAGCTGCGCACCACCCGGCCCGTCAGCTTCGTCGCCGCCTTCGAGGACCCGGTACGCGGCGAGAGCGGCGGCTACGTACGTGAGGCCTCAGAGCGCCTGGCCGAGTACATCCCCGACATCGAACGCGCCTACGGCGACGAAGATTCCACGCTCACCTGGGTGCTGCGCGTCGGTCCGAACACTCAGAAGCTCGCCGGTATCGGCACCGAGTCGCAGACCATCGGCCACCTGGTCACCGCTGTCGGCCAGGCCGTCGCCGAACGCCTGGAGAAGCCCGCATGAGCGTGCTCACCCTCCGGCTCGCGGGCCCCCTGCAGTCCTGGGGGGCCTCGGCCCGCTTCACCCGCCGCACCACCGAGTCCGCCCCGACCAAGAGCGGCGTGATCGGCATGCTCGCTGCCGCGGCCGGCATCGAACGCGGTGACGACGAGAAGGTGAAGCCACTGGCCGGCCTGCGCTTCGGTGTCCGTATCGACCAGCCCGGCACCCGGGTACGGGACTTCCAGACCGCCCACCACGGTGTCACCGGTAAATCCATGCCGCTGTCCGAACGCTTCTACCTCGCCGACGCCGTGTTCGTCGCCGCCCTCGAAGGCGACCACCGACTGCTCGCCGAACTGCATGCAGCGCTGCGCGCCCCGGTCTACGCGCCGTTCCTCGGCCGCCGTTCCTGCCCGCCCTCTCTCCCGGTTGAGCTCAACCTCCGCGCTCACGGTGGGCTGCAGGATGCCCTGGGCGAGGAACCGTGGCAGGCCTCGCCCTGGTACCGCAAGCAGTACCGCGGTCGGAGCGATGTCGAGCTGAGCGTGCTGCGGGAGGCGGACGTGGAAGAGCAGAACACCGCGGACACCCTGCGCGACCAGCCACTCAGCTTCGCCGCCGAGCACCGGCGCCATGCCCTGCGCACCCACGTCACGTACAGCGTGCGCATCCCCAACCCGTCGGCCCGGCAGCTGCCGCGGCACGACCCGTTCGACGCCCTGGACGAAGAGAGCGCTTGATGTTCCTCACTCGCTTCCGCGTGAACACTGCGCGGTCCGGTGCCCGCCGCCTGCTGTCCTCCCCGCAGGCCATGCACGCGGCCGTCATGTCGTCCTTTCCGACCTTGCTGCCCACGGACACACCCCCCTCAGATGGCCCGCGGGTGCTGTGGCGGCTGGACAATATCGCCCGTGCCGAAGTGATGCTGTACATCGTCAGCCCGGAACGGCCCGATCTCAGCCACCTCGTGGAACAAGCGGGCTGGCCTGCCGCAGCCGCTGCCAATCCGGCCGAGCCGGGCTGGCAGAGCCGGCCCTACGGTCCGCTCCTCGACCGGCTTGCTTCGGGCGACCGGTGGGCGTTCCGGCTCACCGCCAATCCCGTGCACCAGATCCGCCGCAAGGACGACGAGCCGACCAAGCGCACCGCGCACGTCACCCCGGTGCACCAGATGGGCTGGTTCCTCAAGCGTCAGGAATCCTGCGGCTTCCGTGTCCTGGAAAAAGCAGACGCCAAGCGGTTGCTCCGCAGCGGCACCACCCACACCAATCAGCCCCACCACGGCGACCGCTACGAACTGACCGTCCATGACAAACGCGCCTTGGCCTTCGACAAGTCCCGCAGCACGGGCGCCAAGGGCGGAAGCCGTGCACCTGTCAGCCTGGTCACCGTCACCTTCGACGGCCGCCTCGAGGTCACCGACCCGCAGCTCCTGCGGCGCGCCCTGACCCAAGGCGTCGGCAAAGCCAAGGCATACGGCTGCGGTCTGCTCACCCTGGCGCCACTCGGCACAGCAGGATGAGCCGGTGACAACAGTCTCCCGACGCGCCGCGCTCACCCCTCGCCAGCTCACCCGCACCGGCGAACGGCTGTCCTTCGTCTACCTCGAGCGCTGCACTGTGCACCGGGACGCCAACGCCATCACCGCCGAGGACGCCGACGGCACCACCCACATCCCGTCGGCGACCATCGGCACCCTCCTCCTCGGCCCCGGCACCCGCATCACCCATCAGGCGATCAGCGTCCTTGGCGAAACCGGCGCCGCGGTCTGCTGGGTGCGAGAACAGGGAGTGCGCTACTACGCCGGCGGTCGCGCCCTGACCCGCTCCTCGGCGCTGGCCGAAGCACAAGCCGCACGGTGGACCAACGCCCGCAGTCGCCTCGCCAGGTCGCGAAATGTGCTCCCCGTACCCGCGGGGATGGTCCCGACCGCACCCAGGACGGCATCCTGCGCCGGGAATGCTCCCCGCACCTGCGGGGATGGTCCCGCGGTCATCGACACGGCCGCGTGGACGAGACTGTGCTCCCCGCACCCGCGGGGATGGTCCCTCCCGCATCGACCCAGCGAAGCTCCCCGGCGCGGCCAAGATCCGCGCGGACGCCGACCGGTTCGCCGCCGTGCTGGAGGACATCGCCACCAACGGCCTGCCCTCGGTGGAGGACTGCACGCCGTGAGCCGATCCCCGGCGACAGCAGCGGTCGGCGGCTGCGCCAGTACCTCGACGACGTCGAAGGCGTCCGGCTCGTGTACTCGGTGACAGCGTGAAGACCGTGGTGGTCACGGCCTCCATCGAGGTGTGGCCGCCGCTCGCTGCCCTCGTGCTGCTCGTGTAGCAAGCTGTTGCATGGTGGCTCCCAAGAGGGCGCAGCGTTCGCACGGTCCGGTCGGCACACGGGTGCTGCTCGTGAGAAAAGGTCGGTCTCACTGCTCCCCGCACCCGCGGGGAAGGTTCCGGCACAGCGACTGAAGCGACCCGAGCGGCGCACCGGCGCGGTCGTACGCCGCGACGGCCGCGAGCCGCTCGGGCTCGGCAGCGCGATCAGCATGATGATGACCGAGCGCGGCATGGTCGCCCCGGCCGCCGGCGGAAGCGTCCTCGCGCAGTTCGACGACATCCTCGCCGCAGCCGCGCCGGAGCTCGCCGGTCACGTCCAGGCCGTGGCGTTCGACGCGGACACCGGCCGTCTGGACGTCGCCCCCGCCTACGGCACCCAACTGCGCTGGAGCGCGCCGAAGCTGATCACGGCGACCAACGAGCGGGTGCAGGGTGCGAACGTCCGCAGCGTTGGAGTCCTGGCGCCCGCGCCCGTGAAGGCCGGCCCCGCCCCGGCGGCCGGCCGCACGCGCCCGCGCCCGTGCGGCCGAGAGTGAGGCGCGGGCGAGGCTGGAAGCGGTCAAGTCACGGCGTCAGGAACTCGTTCAGATCGCCGAACTGGAGAAGACGGCGGCGGTCTCCTCCCAGAGGGCTGACGATGCGGAGAAGGCGTGGGCCGCCGCCGAAGGAGACGCCCAGGAGCACCGGCAGCAGACCGCAAAGCAGCTGTCGCAGCTTTTCGCGGACATTGCCATCCCCATGGCTCCCGACAAGATCCGCAGTGCCGTGATCGATCCCAAGACCTTGGCCCCCAAGATCAACTATCGGACCATGAAGCAACTGGCCCGCTCGGCCGGACTGGTGAGTATCGCCCACACCGCCTACCACCTCATGGCCCTTGAAGCTGCCCGCAGCATGCCGCTTGTCCTGCTGCCCCGCTGCCAGTGGCTCGACGCGCCGCTCGACGGACTGGGCGGCGGCCCGGAGGGCGAACGCCTGGCCAACGCCGTCCTTACCGTTTGCGCGGAGATCGCCGGCTCCGATGCCCAGCTCATCCTCACCACTCCGCAGGCCCTGCCCGCCCGCCCGCAGGGCCTGCACGTCACCCAGCACGACAGCACCAAGCCGCTGATCCCACATGCCCGCCCCGAGAGCGACGAACGGTGACCGACCTCAGCAGCACCCCGCCCGCCGTACCCGCGCAAGCCCAGGCACGGGCCTCAAGGCAGCATCCCCCCATCGTCGAATGTCTCGGCATCGACGACATGGTCCTCACCTACAGGAGCGAACACTGGATCGACCCCTTGGGCGAAGACGGCGTGCAGTACTGGGACGTCGGGATGCACGTCAAAGAGGACTGCGGGCCAGGCACCAGCTTCGGGTCAGCCCGGATCTGCGTGGCCGATGAATACCGGGTCGCCAACATCGTGCACAGCTTCGACGCCCTCAGCGCAGACCTCTACCGGATCGCAAGGACCCTCTATGACGAGAAGACGGGTGACCTGCGCGACGACCTCCACGAGCTCCTCGCCTTGCTCGGCAAGACGATCATCGTGGACACGGTCACCATCGACCGGCGCCTGCGCGGGCAGGGCCTCGGCGTATACCTGACGGGGATGACCCTGGACTACCTCAGTCACGGGGCCGGCGTCATCGCGCTCTTTCCCGGCCCGCTGGAACGCGATGACAACACCGACTACGAACAAGCCCGCACGAGCCTGGGGCGCGCATGGTCACGTATCGGCTTCACGCCGTACAAGGACGGCACCTGGATCCTCGACCCCGGCATGACCACCCTCGACGAGGCCCTGCGCCGCGAACGCGAACGACTTCAGCACCACCGTTGGAACATGACTTTCCGCTACGAAGATCGCGGCCTCGACACGATCAGCCACATCACCATGACCAAGTCCATTCCCCACCCGCTCCTCTAGCGCGGACGGGGTACACCCGCGCCCTCCTGGGCTATCAAACGGGCTCTCGCCGAAGCGTTCGCCGACTCCGAGGATCCGACTGTCTACCGATCCCTCCTTCGCTGGATGAAGGCTCACAACCGTTGAAACATGGCGGTTGTAGCTCACCTTCCCAATTTGGAAGGAGCTGTTCGATTGAATTCGAACGATGATGGTCGAGTGGCCGGGCCCGGTCGCGGGGGCGGTGGTCGGGCCGTAGACCGGACGTATGGTGCTGCGTCCGCCGGTGGAGCCGATGCTGGCGCAGGCCCGTGACACGGTGCCTGCGCCCGGCGCGCTGCCCGGCCGTCTGGTCTTTCAGCCTAAGTTCGACGGCTACCAGGCCCTGCTGTTTACCGGCCCGGTGCGGCTTCGGTCCCGCCGGGGCAGTCTGATCCACGCTCGGTTTCCCGAGCTGGTGCACGCGGCCGCGGATCTGCCCGAGGGCCTGATGCCACATGATCGTCCGGTGGCCGTCCATCTTGACCTCGTACCGCCACCCCGGCCCGGTCGGCAGTTGCGGCACCAGCTCAGCGAGCACGACAGCGACAGGGAACTCCACACCACCAGGCTGCGCTCGGGCCCGCCCCCGCGCGCGGCCGACTACTCCAGCACGCCCAGCTCCGTATCCGGGCGGCAGTGGACACACGGCGGAACCTGATGCAGCAGCGCCTGCACAGCCTGCTTCCGCGTCACCGGCCGACACCGCCCGGACTTCTTCGCGGCCCAGCAGTCCCCGACGTGCACGCTGTCGACGTTGTTCCTGTTCAGCCCGTACTGGACCAGCCACTCCGGAGGCGCCGGCCGCGCCTCCTCACCCTGCCGCCGCTCCGCCTCCCGCCGCTCCTCCACGGCGATCCACCCGTCGATCTGCGCGAGAGCTGCAGTGGCCTGCTTTAGGTAAAGCCCCGTACCGGCCACCAGAAAGGCAGTGGGTACGGGGCAACGGTCTTGCGGTCATCGCGAGATGCTGGCGGCCGGCCCGTTCGGATAGACCGAAATGGTCGGCCAGCATTCGGCCGGTCACTGGGTGGCCGAGCTGTTGCTTGGCACTCCGTAGGGTGAAGCCATCCATTAGACAGACGCGGGGGCCACAGGAGGGGGCAGAGACGTCCCGTGAGTGAGCCTGACTGGGTAGCCCGCTGGACAGCCATTGCCGTTGGAGCCGTGACCGCCGTCAACGTTGCCTTCTCGGTAAGCACGTACAGACGAGTAAGGCCACAGGTTGTGGTCGAGGTGGAGTACGGCTGCTTGTCAGGAAGCAGCACACCACAAGGTTTCGCCAACTATGAGTTCTCTCTCCGGTTGAGAAACAGGGGGACTACGGCCATCGGAATCGAACGGGTCTCGGTATTGGCCGCCTATGGGACGCTGCTGCATCCGGACAACCGGTGGATCGACAGCAAGGGGATCAACCCCCCGCGTCCTATCGATGCCTTGAACGGGTTCTATTACGACGTGGTGCTGACTAGCGACTTGCTTTCGGGAGAGGGTCACGAAGACAGTTACCCGAGGCCCAAGTGGCTCTCGTTCACGGCGTTCCTCACGGATGGTCGCAAGGTTCGGAGCAAGAGAGTGAGCGGGTTTACGGGTACCGAGCCATCAGACCGACCCTTCCTCCCGTGAGCCGCATCGCCCGCGGAGCCGCAGGACATCAGACGTCGTCATCTACCAGCCCCGCGTCGTCCGTCAGCTCCACGACGTACGGCAAGGCCGTCAACCCCGACAGCCGCTCCTCGACCTCCCCGCGCACATCACCCGGCAGCGAGGCCACCACCGTGGTCGTCGCATCCGGGGCGGACGAACGCGAGACCTCGACAAGCCCAAAGGGACCCGTAACCAAGCTCCACAGAGCTTGCCGAGCTTCCTCGAGGGCATCGTTCCACGCCGCAATCGACACGACAGTCCGAAGTCCCATCGCGGACCTCCTCTCTGTAGAGCTACCCCGAGTGTCGGCCTCTCGCGCGGCAGCCGCACCACGAAGAGGCGTGGGCCCGCTCTGCGCCGCTACGGCACCGTGCTGCGGGCCGACAAGGCGCTGCTGGACACCTACCTGGACGGCGCCGATCACCTGTCCATCTAGACTGCGCTGCACACTCTTGGGCGCATCCTCAGCCGCCGCCTGAGCCACCCCGGTGCCATCAACCCGGCAACGTCAGAGCCCGGCTCCACTGTTCCTCCCAAGCGGTCCTGACTCGGCACCCACCCGTCGCCTGTCCAGGGCCTCATACCTTGCATGACCTTGCCCTTCGATCCACCGGTCGGGCCCCGGGGGTATAGCTGACTCCCTGGGGCCCGCCGTGTATCCGACTCCGCCGGCCAGTTCTGACGGCCACGGTGGCGGTAACCCCGCCGCAGCTTCGGATCATCATGTTGTTGTCTGTGACTGAGCCTCCTCTTGAGGCCCGCGGTTCGGATAGGAGAGCGCCGAACGGCCGTACAGCCGCAGCAGGGGCACGCTCAACCATCTGCACATATCCGGCGGCGTCGGCGACAGCCGACCGGCCGCCGCCAGCGAAGCCCGGCAGTGGCGGCCATGAGCCGACTGATTCACCAGGTGGACGCGTGCCGCCGGTGCCGACGGGCCGTACAGCACGTAGCCGGCAGCGGCTAGAACCATGACGGTTGTGGAGATGAGGGCCGTGTAGGTCACGTTGCCTGGGAGCAGCAGAATCGCCCAGTCGATGGAGCGGGCCTCGCGCGAGGGCCTGTGTTCCTAGGGGCAGGCTTCTTGGTGTTGTGATGACACACCTGTGCTCGTTTTGTGACCACCCTGCGCGGCGCGGACTGCATGCGGACAGCGAGCCGCTGATCTGCAGCGCGATCACGTGTCCGCAGCGGTCCTTTTCACGCAACCGAACCGATTTCCACACCGCCTTGCTCATCCACCGCATTTCACACCCTGCGCTCAGCGGTCTCAGAACGGAACTCTTCCTTCGCCGCTGAACGGGGCAGACGTTTCGTCATCGGGGGTGGTCAAGGGGACGAATCCGGCACTCACAGCCACCCGGGAAAAGCAGGCGAACTTCAGCGTCCATCACCGTACTGACGACCCACTCCGGGACATGACGCGGGACACCGCCCCACAGCCTCGGCTCCGGCAGGAACAGGCCCAGATCAACCGCCACGGCGATCCGCTGACTATCAATCAGAAGCAGGGAGTCGTCACAGCGGGTGGCCGAGCAGGCCGCCGACGCGCTCACTGAAGCGTTGCCGGAGTAGCAGCCGTGGAACTACTGAGGTTGAACTCGTGGTGTCGCAGGGGCTGACGGCTCGTCGGTCGTGCGGTATCACCGGGGCATGCGGTATCCACAAGGGGGCGGACTGA
>NZ_JBFAMH010000043.1:0-40111 GCF_040656475.1 Streptomyces sp. NPDC049915 | reverse complement strand
CCGCGGCCAACTCCCCACCCAGCACACCCGCTCAACGACCGAACCGATCAAACGGACACGCCACCGGCGAATGAACCTGACCAAGCACTACTAGTCACTGCACAACAGCAAGGTCGTTCATACCGGCCTTCGCGCCGCAGAGCGGGCAGACAGCGGCGGATCCAGAACCGGCGGGCCACCCTGGCGGCCGACGGCACCGTGACCGCCGGCGACGTGCCCGCCAACCTGTGGCACCGCCGGGCCTGGGCTGGGCTGATCTCCGAGCTGCACGGCACTCAGGCCAGGTCGAGGCGGCAATCGCGCTAGATCGACGGCGCCCAGCACACCCGGTCGGCGATGGCGAGGCCTGATCATCACCCGCCGCGATGACCTGCGTTCGCTGTGACCCCGGCTTCGGCCGGGGCGTCCTGCTCGAGCGGGCCAGTTCAGCCGATCACGGGCCGGGCGAAGGCAACAGTGCCGGCGGCCTTCGAGTGTCATCGCTCTCCGTCACACGTGCAGCACCGCCCACCACGTCGCTGCTGCACCTGCGCAGCGGCGGGCGGCAGACTCAGCAGGCCCCGGACCAGTCAGTGATCCGGGGCGCTGCTCAGATGCTCGGGGGGCTACTACGCCTCCACGTACGCCACGATCGTGATCTGTCGAAGGGCGGTCACGTAGTAGATCACCCGGACCCCGTCGACGTCGTCCATGTAGTCCCGAAGCAGGGTGTCGGGCACCGGCGTGCCCAGCTCGGGGTTGACGCTGATCGCGACGATCGCGCGGTCCAGGCGGTGTGTCTCGGCCGCCGTCAGCTTCTCCAGCTGGCTCAGCGCGGGCTCCACTAGAACGACCTGGGACCGGCGCGGTGCGTGCTCAGGCGACACGGGGCTGCTCGCCGGCGAGGCGCTCCAGGTGGGCGTCGCGGGCTTCCTCCCACAGGACACCGGACTCCGCGGACGGGTAGCCGTTCTCCGCGATGTCCTCCAGCACCGAGGCGAGGACGTCGACCTTCGCGCGCTGGTCGGCCGCGTACGCGCGGATCGACGCGGCGGCGTTCTCATCGAGGGGCTGGCGGTCGGGCACGGGGGCCGGCTGACTCATCGAAGGCTCCTGGGCGTTGCTGGCGTGTGTCCTCACGGTAGCGCTGGGGCGGGGCGCTTCGGCACGGTGCGGACGAAACCCCGCGCCTAAGCGGGGACCGGGGCGCGGCTGCTACAGGTCGAGCTCGAGGTGCTCGATGTCCGTGAACCGGACCTCTTCCAGGCTGCCGGCGCGGCGGCCGCCGTCCTGGAAGTAGACCTCCTTGAGCGCTTCGGCGGCGATCTCCTGGAGGCGGGCGTCGCTGGCGCCCTGCTCCTGGGCCTCGAAGAGGCGGGCGGCGTAGACGGGCGGGAGGGCGACGGTCAGGTGCCGGATGCGGTCCTGGTCCGTCGACCCGATCGGTGCGGTGTAGCCCATGCGGGCGCGGGTGTCGATGACGATGCCGCCTGTGCTCGCCGCCTTCGCCTTGGCCTTGGCTCGGATCTGCGGCTGCCACCGCTTCTTCACCTCGCGCTCCAGGCGCGCGGCGAGGTCGGGTCGGGGCTTTTTGATCTGGTCCTTCACGTACCGCTCGACGGTGCGCTGGGAGATGCGCAGCATCTGGGCGACCGCTTTGGTGCTCTTGAGCTGTTTGACGAGGTAGCGCATCTGCGCGCCGGCCGACTTTGGTGCTGGGCGAGTGAACGCCTTCTGCACCGCGGCTTCCAGGCCGTCCCCGAACAGGGTCATCGTCGCCTTCTCCTACTCTCCGTTGTCGACGTCGGAAACGGTGCCGTCCTTGATGTACCGGGCGAGGTTGAGTTCCGGCGCGTTGAACCGCTCGCGGACCTCTTCGCCCCACAGGACAGTCTGGGTGCCCTCGTGTTTGACCAGGCCGGGGTTGATGCCGAGCTTGAAGCCGCCGGGCAGCGGCTTACCCTCGCGGTAGGGCAGGAAGTCCAGCGGTGAGGGTCCGTTGGCGGCGTAGACGACGCAGTCGGAGAGGATCGCGACCGGGTACTGCCCGGTGAGCGCCGCGTGCTTGACGATCTTGCGGTGCAGGTTGATCCGCGTGCGGGAGATGACCGCCGCGCGGATGTCCGGCCGCCAGGTGGGCCGGGACAGGGCCCGCCACGGCTCGCCGGGCCGCCAGCCCTCCCCGCGCGGGCGCTCGCGCAGCTTGCCCAGGCCGCCCTTGACCGTGGCCTTGATCGCCGAGACGACGATCGCCAGCTCCGGGTCACGCTCCTTGTACCCGTCCATCGCCGCGAGGAAGTCCTCCGGCGACAGGTCGGCGTCGACACCGAGGTCGGCCATCGTGGCGAGGTAGGCGTCACGCAGCCGCTGGTACCAGCCGTCCAGGTAACGGCCGTTCTCGTGCCGGACCCACGCCTCCAGCGGGCGCACCACGTAGCCGAGCTCCACCGCGTACGCCACGGTCGGCGTCGCGTACCAGGCCGGGCCGGTCGGGCGCTCGCCCCTCGGCGTGAACGGGGACGGCAGCAGCGAGCCGTCCAGCTCCACCCACTCCTTGCCGACCTTCACGCGGGACAGATCCACGTGGCACAGGTCGACCAACCAGGAGCCGGGCAGCTTCGGGTCGAACGCCGGGGCCTTGACGTGCGTCGGGGCACCGAGGCCGACGTTCAGGCCGTTCGCGCCGGCCGCGAAGGCCATGTTGACGTCGATGCCGACCAGGTGGCGCAGGGTGCACTCCGCGTCCGTCATCGGCCGTGCCCAGTCGTACGCCTCCTCGAACAGCTTCTCGCCGGGGCCCCGGACGTGGAAGCGCGGCAGGCCCTTCAATACCGGGTGTCCGTCGGGGGCCTCGCACGGCGCCGGGTCGACCGGGTCCCTGCCCAGGGAGCCGGGGTTGTGCTCGGCGTGCCGCTTGCCGTCGGCGTCGGGCTCGGAGGCTCGGGTCGGCGGGTGCAGGGCGGTCATCAGCTCCAGGCCGGTCACGGCGGTGGAGCCGCGCGGGGTCATCACCCGGGAGGCGTACACGCCCAGGACGCGGGCGAGTTCGGCGGGCGGGAGCTGCCCGGCCTCGCCCCAGTGCCGGGTGTCCAGGGCGTGCCACGACGGGATGCACAGCTGCACGCAAGCCCGCTCTGAGCCGCGGGCCGGGCGGTAGATCCGCGCCCACGGCCCGAAGCCGCGCTTGGTCAGTTTCCACTCCGCACGCGCGAGCTGCTTGATGACCTTGTGGCCCTCCGGCAGGCGCCCGGCGAGCCGCTCTTCCTCGGTGAGGGTGACGGGGAGGCCGTAGCGTTCCAGGGCGGCCTCGGTGAGCACGAGCAGCGGGTCGGCGTCCTTGCCCGGACCGGACAGCTTTGGCTGCCCGAGCTTCGCCTCGCGCAGCGTCCAGTCCACCAGGGCCGGGATGCTCTTGGCGGGCACGTCCAGGACCAGGCCGCCGGTGCAGTACGCCAGCACCTGCCCGTCTTCAACGTCGACGACCGCCAGCGGCCCGTTCTCGAACCGCGGGTCGGTGCCGCCCGCCGAGGTGCCCGCCGGGGCCGCCTTCTTCGCACTCGGTCGGCGCGACGTCGACGTCGGCCTGCTAGTACGCGCCGGACGGGTCGCAGCGTCCGGAGCAGCGACGGGAGCAGGAGCAGAGGTCTGGGGGTTCTCGGTCTGGGGGTTCTCGGTTGCAGTCATGGCCGCAGCCTCGGAGGCCCGGTCCTTGGACAGAGTGCTGTCTTCCGTCGGGTCGGATGGGCCGGTGAACGTGGCGGGCACCGGGGCGGCCGGCTTCTCCGGCGCGGGGTAGAGCTCCGCGAGCTGCTTGAGCAGCCGTGCGTACGCCTCACGCTCCGGGCCGCGCGGCTCGGTCGGCTTCTTCGTCGACTCCCAGCCGGACACGGTGGCCCGGCGCACCTTCAGCGCCGAGGCGACTTCGTCCAACGTCAGCCCGTGAGCGGTGCGCAGCCGCTTGCGCTCCTCCGCCGACGGCAGCGCAGAACGGGACGCGACGAGCGCGTCGACTGCGTCGAACAACTCGGACATGGAACACCTCCTGACCACACCCTACCCCCCGTACCGCACTAATCGCGTATGTTTGCCGTACGAATTGCGTACGAAGCGCGTTCGCTTGGCTTTCAGGGCGGTCCTGACCAGGGAAGGGCTGGAAACCATCGCGTCACGCCAAGTCTTTGTGGGGAGAAATGGGCGGTCGCACCGCTCGGAGTAACCAGGGGGGTCACATGGGGTGGAAAGACGCGGTCGGACGGTCCGACAGTCGGGCTGACAGCAGTGCACGGCGACCTCACACAGAGCCGCATGAAGATCCTGGAACAGCTCCAGGCGGGCGTCACCGGATTGCGTGAGGAGAACCGGGAAGTCCGCCGACGCCAGGACCGGATGATCAACGACCTGAACGAGACGCGGGGCGGGCTCAGGAAGCGGCCAGACTGCTCAGGGGCATGGACACCGATCCGGCGCCGGCGAGCATGAGGACGGGGACCGGTGTCACGTCCTTGTAGGAGGTGGCGACGGGGGCGTTGGTGCTGTAACTCTCGGCGATGAGGCGAGCGGCTTCGGCCTCCGCCTCCGCTTCGCTGAGCGCAACGTCGGGCGGCACCATGCCGGTTCCGGACCCGACCAGTTCCGGCTAGAGCGTCGGCGGGGGCGGGGCCGGCGTCTGACCCGTCCGCAGTAGTGCCGCGTCCCGTACGACGTACCCCTTCGTACGGGGCGCGGCGCGTTGTCAGTGCCGGGTGCGACGGTGAAGGCATGACCGCCACGACGTTCAAAGCCGATCTGGCGATGCTCGTTTCTGTGCTGCGGATGCCCGTGTGGAACACGCTGTCCGAGCGCGCCGACACGATCCGCCGGGTCCTGCCCGCGCGCCCTGAGACAGTCACAGAGCGCCACGCCTGGCTGCGGTCGCTCACCGTGGAGCAGGCCCGCCAGGCGGCGCTCCTGGAGCGCCTGGACGCCCTGTGCGGGCATCTCGCCGGGCGTCCCGCTCCCGGCTACCCGGCCGACGACCTGATGCCGGAGGGGGCCCTGGAGGAAGCCGAGGGCTACAACCGGCAGCTCACCGCGCTGATCGCCGCCTATCGCAATGCGCGCCGCACGACCGCCGGCTGACCGCCGCCGCTGCGCCCCGGTCGAACGCCACGGCCAGGCCGCACCCGTATCCGGCCTTCGGTAACCCGTATGCGCCCCGGTCGTTGCACCAGGTGCGCCGCACCCGTTCCTCCCCTCTGGGCGGCGCGCTGCGGGGCCCCGTGACCGGACGAAGCGGGGCCTCGAAGAGGCGCCTGGGAGCGTCGGCGCTCACGCGTCGCTGCGGCCCATAGGGCGCTGGGCATGACCGATCCGGCTCCGGAGACGACGCGGACGGCGTGCCCGGTGAGGAGTCGCTCAAGAAGCTGCTCGGCACCCTCCCGGGGAAGGTCACCGCGAAGCCGGCGCCCCCGTTCCCGGGCAGCGACGCGTTCGGCCCCGGCAAGAACAACGCGCACATCACCGCTCTCGGCAACCAGCTGGTGAAGAAGGGCTTCGGCAAGCACTACGTCTCGGGGGCCGGCCCGAAGTGGTCGGACGCCGACCGCAAGAACGTTCGTGACTTCCAGCTGTCGCGTTGTGTTCAATGCATGCGAGGGCTCCACCCTGTCCTGTCGGGCCAGGGAGGGCTGGGACGCTGGACGGGCTCAGGCACCGTCATGGCGCCCCCGCAGGTACGCACGATGCGTCCGCTGCGTCTTCCCTCCCAACGCTCCCGGGACTTGCACGGGTGGCACTCAACCCAGAAGAGTCCCTTCTCGACCTCGATCACGTAGAACTGGCGCATACATCCGTCAACGACGGCCTGCTTCAGTTCGTCGAGCTTCCTGTCGAACCGCTTGGATCGCAGCCGAGGCCGCCTAAGTACACGGCAGGTGCATTCACTGGGGTCATGCGTAGCGCCGTATTCCAATGGGAAGGGTTCTGCGCCCATAGCGGCCCTCCTCCCTTGAAGAGGCCGGACGTCTCCACTGCCTCTCCAGTGGAGCACCTCGTTTGCGCTTCGGGCAACAGCGGGCGGGGCGTGGTCACGGCCATTTCTTGTGGGACTAAGGGTCCTACTTGCCGGTTACTCGTCCCTGGAGGCCGAGGTAGGTGACCGGGGCCTTGAGACCCATGGGTTCACGCGGACTGAAGGGTCCTTACGGAACCCGGAGGTCCAGTACCGTTTCAGTTTCAGCGGGGGTTCGGCTCCTCGGGTACAGGATGAACCCGAGGAAATCTTCCGTGTCAGGGCGTGCGCTACGGCCGTGGCCACCGTATCCCTGACTCGTGAACTTTGATCTCAAGGACGATGGAGCACGCGCCACAGGCCAGTGCCCCAACTGCAACCTCCATACGTCATTCCAGCGGGCGGACGACCGGCAGGTCTGGCCCCAACTTGAAGCCACGATCATTCCGCATCCGACACAGGATGGCTGGGCCGTCCGGGAATTCGTCTACCAGTGCCTCCACTGCAACCAAAGCACAACCTTCGCCCAGGTCTACAGCTATAAGGAGCAACGGCAGGGTGGGGAAAGGGTTGGTGAACCGAGGCGTGTGTGGCCCCCAGACCAGCCACGCGAGCTGCCAGACGCCGCACCGATGGATGTCCGCAGTCTCTATACCGAGGCTAGCCGGTGCGAGGCGGCACAGGCATATCGAGCCGCCGGAGCGATGTACCGCGCAGCCGTGGAGCGCCTATGCGACGACCGTGGCGCCACCGGAAGGAACCTTAATGACCGGATCAACGACCTTGCGAATCGAGGGGTTCCTCAAGAGATCGTCACGGACCTGCATGAGGCTCGCTTGCTCGGTAACTGGAGCCTGCACGACGGGCTGGAGTTCTCAGCGGATGAGGTTGCCGACGTCGCCGAGCTCCTTACGGAGGCGGTGCATATCTTGTACATGCAGCCAGCGGAGCGTGCCCGAATGCGGCAAGCGCGAAAGCAACGCCGTGATCAACACAGAGCGGGGACTAATCCGGGTGACGTAGCCTCTGGAGGCTGAGCAAGTGGCAGAGCGTCGACAGCCCAACTCCACGGTCAGCGAACCAGGCCCGCATCTGATCCAGGTGCCCGACGTCCCCACGGACCGTGCCGTCCGCCCGTCTCCGCCGAGGCCCGCGCGAGGACAAACTCGGATAACACGTCGGTCTCGAACTGCTCCAGCTCCTCCGCCGAGACCGGATCGTGGAACTCGCGCAGGTCGCGTACGTCAGCCAGTGCCAGCCCGAGCCTCCTCACCTTCAGCCCAACGGCAGATTGGTCGGACGGAGCGAGAGCGCTTCAAGAATCCCGAGGTTGCGTCACCTGAAGGTAAGACACTCGGAAGAGGAAGCAGCCCCTGGTCAGCGGGTCAGGGGCTCACGAAGCTCGTGGGGAACTCATGGGGTGTCGCACACTAAGGCTGCGTCGCCTGATTGCTGCGCCAGGATGGCTTCCTGCGTAACAAGACGACGAGCGAGACGGTCGAGCCGGCCGACGACGATCCCCGCCGCCTGGCCGTCTTCTACCTCGCTAAGCGCATCAGCGAGCGCGGGACGTCGGGAGCGGGAAGAGTCCCTGATTCTCACAGATGGTCATTTATGAGAATGGCCGGAGTCGATCGCGCCTGGCGATACAGAAGGTGGAGGGCCCTGGCTGCAACCTACGCCAGGGCCCAGGGGGAATGAAGCGTTGATCAGCCCGCTGATGGGACGACCAAGCTTGTCGCCGGGAAGATCCAGTGCCCATCGTCGCTCGACGAGAACCCGTGCTGCCGCGCTGCCTCTTCGATCAGCGATCGATTGGCGTCATAGATGAGCCGCCACCTGCTGGCATCCCCGTAGACGTTCGCAGCGAGGTCCCAGAGGGTATCCCCGCTCGCCACCGTGTGAGAAGCGCCGCCGGTGGTGGAACCGGTCACGAGCAGAGATGCCAACCCCGCTCCGGTCCGCGCCTCGTCCTCATAGGCATCAGGGAGGTGCCCAGGGGCAGCGCAGGGGCCTGCGTCAAGACCCTTGCCGCGATCAAACGCATCCTTGCACTTCTTGATCTGCTCGGCGAGTGGTGTACCGCGCGGGGGCCTGGAGCAGAGGGGATCTGCCTGACTGCACAGCTCCACGACGCGTCCGATGTAGGTCTTGTTCACAGGTGACTCGACGACAATGTTCCTCGGGTTGGCGAACAGCTCCACGGAAACGATCCGCGCACCCACATCGGAGGGAACGATATCGAGCGCCTTTTCAATGGCGACAGCGCCTGTTGAGTAGCCGATGAGTGCGATGCAAACATCGCTGGGCAGGCCCTTGAGGTGGGCAAGGAGTTTGTCCCGGCCATCAGAAATGACGCTGGGGTTCTGCGGAAGACCACCGTGCACTGCGAGATAGTCGATCTTGTCCGGCAGCTTCGATGGATCGTTGAGGACCTTGACACCCTTCGCCGTGAGTGCGTCGCTCAGGGGTCCCGCCGCCCAGGATCCATCGGTGTCATCCTTGAACCCGGGGACGTAGACGATTCTGACGCCCTTGTCGCACCTCTTGGCCGGACCTTGCTGGGGCAGTTGCGGAGTGAGCTGTGCTGACCCCTCCGAGGTTTCGCCAGGCGAGAGGTCCAAGGGCGGGGTCGAAGGCTCCTCTTCAGTGGACGGAGGGACGGAGCCTGACTCCGTCACCGTGAACGAGGCGCTCGCCGAGCCACCATTCCCAAGGATGGCATCTATGCGCGTGACGCCGAGAGGAGTTGATTCGGGTATCGTGATCGTGACGGTGAATTCACCGCTCGAATCCGGGTGCGCGTCGGCCAGTTGCTGTGATCCGATATTAATCGGGACGTCGAGGCCACGGCTGAAGTAGTCTTGCCAGCCCGTACCATGCACGGTGACCCGCGTGTTGACCGGTCCCTGAGTCGGACTCAGGGCAATTGCTTCGCCTTGAGCAGAAGCAGTTGACGGCGTTAGCAAAGCTATCGCCACCGCGAGTACAGGCACCAGAGTCAGCAGACGTATTCGGTCTCGACTCTTCGGGCGGGATTGGCTAGCGGTTCTTCGTCGCATGCGGCAAATGCCCTCCGTTCGGATGACCCCCCCACCACCTGAAATGCTACAGAGCGGCACACGTCGAACGCGCGGAGTAATAGGCCGATTGGCTCAGCTATCGGCATTGGCTTCGATGTCCCACCTACGCCTGTGGACGCTCAAGATCACGGCCCTAGCGCATCTGCACGCACTGCGGACACACGTACCCAGATGCTGTCATCGAGCAGACGGCGCCAGGAATTGCAGGGCCCCCAATGTGGGCATAACTGTGACGCGGGAGCGACCCCACCGGCCTCTTCCCGGCGCTTCGTGATGGCTCGTCGGCGCCTACGCGCGGTTAGCCGGAGATCGGCCTCGGGGAACATACGCCTCACGGTGACGCCCTGGTTGAGCGCGGCCTGCTCGGAGGGCGTCCGGGTCACGGCTGATCTGCGGCGAGGCCCGGCCGTCGGGCCTCGCCAACAAGCCATCACGACGAGCTGCTGACCAGCCGCAGGGCTGGCCGGTCTTCCTCGACACCGAGCATGCGCCGCACCTGGGCTGCGCTCCAGGCCAGCTTGTGAGCCAGTTCAGTCATTGAGCGTTTTCAGAGTGGCCACCGGTCGGGTGACGGGGGGGCCTTCCGCAACAGACGAGGCTCCTGTGCCGTTGAGAGAGGTGTTCGACGTCTCAACTCATCAGCGCAGGAGCCTCGTTGGTTCCCTATCCTGCCGCGCTCGACCTCCCGCACGCCCTGGTCGAGTGGGTAACCATGCTCATCGTCACCCGTGAGGGTGACCGCCGCTGCAAGCTCCCGCCGCACCAGCGTGCTCTCGTCGGCCTGGTCTACCTTCGTCGGCACGACACGCTCGCCCAGCTCGCCGCCGGATTCGGCATATCCGTCGGCACTGCCCACGCCTACGTCACCGCCGTCGTCGGCCATCTGTCCCGCCGGGCACCCGGGCTGCTGCGGGTCCTGCGGGAGACGGATCCGATCACGTCCTGCTCGACGGAACGCTCGCAGAATGCGACCGGGTCGGTGACAGCCGGGCTGACTTCTCCCACAAGCACCGCCGCCACGGCGTGAACGTGCAGGTCGTTGCCGACCCTGCGGGCAAGCTGCTGTGGATCTCGCCCGCACTGCCCGGCCGCACCCACGACCTGACCGCGGCCCGCACCCACCGCATCATCCGGATCTGCGAACTCCAGGGCGTGCCCGTCCTAGCCGACCGCGCCTACACCGGGGCCGGCTCCTGGGTGACCACTCCGATCCGACGACTCCCGCACCAGGACCTCACCGCGACCCAGCGGACGATCAACCGGGCTCTGTCAGTGGCACGCGCACCGGTCGAACGAAGCGTCGCGAGACTGAAGTCCTGGCGCGTCTTCCGAAGAGCCCGCTGCAGCCCCAACCGCATGAGCGTCATCGCCGCCGCCGTCCTCACCCTGGAGCGTCAACGCTGAAAACGCTCAGTGTCAGCCCGTTGTCGCAGGCAAGGGTGAACGCCTGAGACAGCAGCGCGGGCTGTTCACCGGGATAGCTGGCCAGGGGGTCCGGAGTGAAGCCGGGTTGCCCCTGCAGGCCGTGCAACCGCTGGTAGGCGCGGCTCGCCGAGGAGTCCGAGCCGCTCAATGGGCAGCAGACGCGCCCCTGTCGGCTCCGCGGCCGGATTCCCCGCGGACGGTCCCATGCCCAACGCTCTACGTGTCACGGGGCGATCTTCCCTCTCGTGGGCGGCCGCCACCCCGCCGGCCGCCCACGGTCCGACCGGTCACAGCTTCAGGAACGCCATCAGGGCCACGAAGACAGCCGCGGCGAGCGTGAGCGCAGGAATGAGGAAACGGCGCTGGTAGCGAGAGCGAGTGTCGCAAGGGCGTTGCGGTCGTTGGACATGGCTGTCTCCTCAAGGTCGGTGGGGAAAGTCCTCCCGTCCCGGACAAGCGGGTGGGGAATGGCCATGACCATCAGGGAGCCGGGGGTTAGCCGCGCAAGTCGTCCCGGAAAGCCCTCGAACGGGTAACCGACCGTCACCGCGCCCCCGGCCGCGCGTCCGCCGTGTCCGCTCGCGTCGCCCCATGTCGCCCCTGTCACCCCGAAAACGCCCTGACCTCAGGGAAGGCCCAGACGACGCCGCGCGTGCGGATCGTCCACATGGTCACGGACGGGGACGGCAAGGGCGGCAAGTGCTCACCCCGGCCAGGACGACGACCACGAAGGCGGCCGCGAAGAAGATGAGCGGTCGGAAGCCGCGCAGTGCCTAGTACGGAGTAGCCGCGGAGATCACGACTGCTGTCGGACGAGCGTGGCCAGCTGTTCCAGCTCGTCCAGGCCGTGGTTGCAGCATTGCCCGCACACCAGGCGGCGCTTGTTCGGCTTCTCCGGCAGCCGGATGTCGTACGGCAGCCGGGTCTCGTCCTCGACCTCACGCAGGTCGTAGTCGCACTCCGCGCAGACCAGCCCCGCAGCGCGGGCTTGCTTCTTCGACCAGGCGGGCCAGTCCGCCGACAGGGCGAGGTTGAGAACCGCCATTCCTTCGGTCCGCGGCTGGAACAGGCGGAAGGCCCAGCCCAGGTAGTCCTCGGAAACGTCGGCGATGGTCTCCTTCAACGAGGGCATCCACCGCACCAGACGCGTCAGGTCATTGCGAGCGATGCGGACCTCCTCCCCACACCGCATGGCCTTGATGTGGGAGCTGGCCAGCGGGAAGCGGAAAGCCGTCACGATCGTGTGCGGCACTTCCAGCATGTCCAGGTCCTGCCCGAGCTCGGCGGCGCGGCGGCCGGACAGACGACCTGAGCGTGCTGCCCGTATCGGACGGTGAGCCCCTGGCAGCGCGCGCAGTAGCCGACCTGGTGGGTCATCTCCTCGGCGCGGACATGAGAAACGCCCCGACCGCTACGGGGGCGCGGTCGGGGCGTTGGTCAGGGCGGAGCTACGCGGGGCACTTGGCGCCGGCCTGCGCCTCGTACTCGGTCTTGCCGTCGTCGAGGCCGGTCGAGGCGGCGCCCACGGGACCGACAGCCTTCTTGCCGTTCGCGAGGCGGTTGTCAGCGGCCTTGGTGCCGCCCGTCGTGCAGTTGATCTGCACGAAGTATCCGGCCTCGTCGGTGAGCTTGTCGGCGACGTCGTCGAACACGGCGCGCAGATCCTTGGTGCTGCTCACCTCGACGGTGACCTGTCGCTGATTGCCGCTCGTATCCTGCTTGGTGATCTTGTACGGCGGTGCTGCAGGCTTGTCCTCGCTGCTGTCGCTGCTGTCGCTGCTGCTGCACGCGGTGAGCGCGGCGGCGAGGACGGCGACGGCGGACAGAACGGCGGCGGTGCGCTTCACGTGGTCCCCCCACGGTTGTGCTGATGTGTCACCGCTGTGACTCGTGGGGTGGCCAGATGGTTGTACGGGGCACGCGAACGCCCCCCGGCGTGGGTGAGCGCGGCCGGGGGGCGTTCGGTGCTGCGGGGCGCCGGGCCTGCATCCGAGGATCAGCGCCGCGGTGGCCCGGTCCATGGAGGGCTCAATACGTCTGGGCGCACCGTTCATGCTCACGACGGTACGACGCCACAGCGCTGTGCGTTCGGGGCTGGCCTGAGCGTCGGCCGGGCGGCCGTGCATACGCTCCATGTATGAGCACTGAGGAGATCCCCGAGCCTGCACCGGCTCCCCCATGGCGGCCGGACGACAGTCCCGAACCCAAGGTGACCACCTGGCCGGCCGGGAAAGAGCCTGCCTTGGATGTCTGGTCACATGGGCGGTGGCGGCACGCTCCAGTCATGGCCCGCCAGGACTGGAGCGATGGCCGGGTTTTCTACCAGGTACACGTCGACCTGCTCGGCGACAGCGCCGTCAGCGCCCGCATGTACGAGTGACCGCAGCCGGGCCTGCGAGCCGTGCGCGGCCCGGAACACCGCACGGGGCCGGACACAGCCGGGATGCCGCGTGCTCCTCACGCGGTGGGAGGTGCGGCGCGCTGCAGAACTCCCCGGCGGCCGCGCGGCCGGCATGACGGAGGCTTACGGCCTGTGCGGGTCGTGCCGGGCGGAAGAAGCACCCGGGCCGCTGGACGACTGACCGGCCCGGACAAGGCCCGACATCGATACCCAGATGCCACTGGCGGCTCGACCGTCGCCGGGGCAGGCTCGTCGTCGGTGGAGGCCTCCTGCTCTTCCTGCGGGGAGCCCTCAGCAGCCCCGAGACCGGTCACCGCAGGGACGATGGTCCGCTTACGAACCGTGGTCCGTCGAGCGACGCCCCCCGAGTACGCGACGATCGGCACTTTCGTCTGGGAAGCGAGCACGGCCGCGTTCCGCCGCGGCGAAGTGTGACGTGGGACACGGTCGAGCGCTTCAACCTTAGGGCGCCCCAACGGCCTGTAGTGCACAGAGCTGTGACGAAGGGTCGCAGCACGGCACTAACGGAGTCGGCTGGTGAGTCTTGATGTTTTGGTCCCGCTGGGGGTGTCCGCGCTCGCCGCCTTGGTGGGCCTGCGTGTACGGCGTCCTGAGGGCGGTTCGAGTCTTTGGGATGTGCTGCACGAACTAGCCCGCGGCCGGTCCAGGACTGGGTTGGAACGTGAGCGCCGGGCCACGCTGGTGGTGATGCTCGATCGCCTGCCGGGCAAGGGGGTGCGGATGGAGGATACGGCCCAGGGCAGCCGCACCGTCATCAGCGGCCACGTCGAAAGCCGGTCGGAACTCTGAGCGGCAGATCCGGGGGTGTGCGTGAAGCCGGAGCCGGCGGAGTTCGCCGAGTTCTTCACTCAGTGGGAGCCTCATGTACGGCGCTATTTGGTCTGGTTAGAGGGTGACCTTGCGTTGATCGATGACGCGACCCAGGAAACGATGATCTCCGCACACCGGTATTGGTTGCGGGTGCAGAAGCTGGAGAACGTCAGGGCGTGGCTGTTCAAGGTTGCTCGTCAGCGGCTGGCGAAAGCGCAGCAGCTGAGGAAGCAGCAAGGGGTGATCACGGACCCGCATGAGATGCCTGGGCGTAAGTCAGCAACTTGCGAAGACGTGCTGTCCCTCCGTGAAGATCAGCTCGCTATTCTCAGTGCTGTACGTAAGCTGCCACGTCAACAAGCGGTGGCAGTCGCCCTCCAGCTCCAGCACGACCTCCCGCTGCGGGAGATCGCGCTGATTATGGGGATCACGGTCGGTTCAGTGAAGACTCACCTGCACCACGCGCGTGCCACGCTGGAAACGCTCCTCTCAGATGTAGATGGAGGTGCACGATGAGCATCGAAGAGCAGCTGCGAGATGCGTCGGAAGCGATCCGGGAGCTCTGGGCTAACCCAGCGGGCACACGTGAGCGCCTCGCCTCGCTGCGGCAACGGATCAATCAGGCCGATCATGCTCAAGCAGCACGTGACGGCGCTACCGGGCCCGAGCCACCTGCACCGCCCCTGTGCCCGAACTGCGGCCTAGCCGGAGAACGACGCAGGACGTACACCGGGCACCACGTTCTTCTCGATCCCCGCCTCAAGGTGCCTGCCCACCTGGTTCCCGTGGGCCACCGGTGGTACATCGACGCCAACGGGCTGGCATGGAATGGCGGCCCTGACGAACCCTCACCTGGTGCCTTCTGCCGCATCCCTCATCGGCTGACGTGTCCGGGGGCGTCTGTGGACGGGCTCGAAGTGGGGACGTGGCTGGCTACTGCTCGGAAGTACAATGCTGCGCTCGCCCAACGAGAAACGGACGGTTATCCCCACAGTCTGTCTGAGACCCGCTGAGTGACGGCTGGCCCTGGCCAGTAACCCACCACTCCGGACAGTCCGGCGTCGACCGTCCGGACGGGCCGCAGGTCCGGTTCACAGACCGCTGCGTAGCCGTTCATGGAGCGACGGCTAACGCAGCGGGGCGCTGATGGCAGCCCGAGCCGGTCACGGCTCCGGTTGCTCCTGGGTGGCGGCAATGTCGCCCATGGTCTGCCAGGGGACGCCGTTGCCGGGGGTGGCGCGCAGGGCAGCGGCGCGGGCGCGGTCCTTGGCGATCCATTCGGCGGCCTCGGGCGGGGCGTCGCCCTCGCGGCTCAGCCGCTCGTACAGCGCCACCCGGCGCTCGCAGACGTCGGCCTGAGCCTGCGGGTCGGGCACCAGCTGGTCGTGCAGCAGCCGGTGCCCGACCCCGTCGGTGAGCACGAGCATGGAGGTGGTGGTGTGCCGGGGCAGGCCGCCGGTCACCGGGTGCTCGTCTCCGTACCAGTGGTCGGCGGGGCCGGTGTGCTGCAGCAGCCACTGCTCCAGCCGCTGGGCCTGGTTCTCGGCGGTGCCGTACTTCGGGTCGGGCACGCCCGGGGCGTAGCGGACGCCGTAGGGATGCGCTCGTCGTCGGGCGTGCCGTCGGGCAGCAGCCGGGCCGGACGGTCGAAGGGGGCCCGCCAGGTCTCGACGGCGCCGGCGAACCGCTTGTGCGCGGACTGCTTGGTGATGCCCAAGGCGTCGCCGATCTCGTCCCAGCTGCTGCCCCGTTCGCGCTCGTAGACGGCGGCGCGTCGCATCACGTCCTCGGCGAGGGCCAGCAGGCCAGCGGCCCGGACGACGACGCGGCAACGGCCGGTAGCAACAGTTAAACCGGTTTGTTGCAGCAGAGCAGAACGAACGATGCCACTGCGCCACGGTCACCAGCCCCGGGGCAGCGCGCGGGCAGGGCCCTGCCGAGCGCTGCTACAGGCACAAGGTCCGCTGGATGTACGACGAGCGGGACATCCGCGCCGCCGGCCGGGCCTTCGCGGAGCTGGAGCTGGGCCTGGACGACGTCGTCGACGTGCAGCTGCCCCCGTACCGCGACATCCCGGAGCTGCTGGGCCGCTGGGAGCAGCGGGAGAGCGAGCTGACCGCCCGGGCCCGGCTCTGCTCCTGCGGGGCGCAGGGACCGTACTGGGGCGGTTGGAGGCGGTACAACACCAGGACGGGGTACGTTCACCATGTGCCCGCCCTCCGCCGGGGAAGCCTGCCAGCTGTACACCGGCCACCTGCGGGGCGTCCTCTACGAGTCGCTGCGCCGGCGCGGCACACGGGCCGACGACTACCTGTGCCGGTTGTGCAAGGAGAGCCCTGCGACGGCGTGGGATCACTGCCACGAGCACGGCTTTTTGCGCGGGCCTCTCTGCGGCAGTTGCAACGCCTTCAAGGGGAAGAGTTCCCCGGGCAGCTTCTTGGAGCGGCAGGAGGGGGCCGTGCTGCACTTGCTGGAGTGCCGCGGCTGCCTGGAACGGCGGACCCTGCCCGGCCGGTACCACGTCGCCATCGCCCAGAAGCATCTGGAGGCGACCGAGCGCCACCGCCACCGCGGCCGCCGATGGCGACGCCAGACGTGGGTCCGTCACGTGGAACTCGCCCACGGCGCAGCTCGTCCAGGTCGACGGCGTCGGCCTGCAGCGGACCCGGCTCCACCAGGCGATCGTCGGCCTCCTCCCCGGCGCGGTGCCGGATAACGAGGCGGCAGGCCTTGATCTCCGCCGGGGAGAGCGGCGCCTTCTGGACGGCGCGCAGGGCCCGGAGGGTACCGACGTGCGCCTCCAAGGTCTTGCTGGGGTGGCTGCGGTCGCCGAGGTCGGACAGGTAGGACAGGACCGCGTTGAGTTGGCCACTGGGAGGTGGCGCACCACAGGCTGTAGGAGCGCCAGCGGGTGTCCCGGGAAGTCGCGTGTGTGCTGCGGTACCGCGTCGATGAGCTTGCGGGCGGCGGACGCCGAGTCCGCTCACCGCTGCGGGTGCACACGTCCGGCTCCGCGCGGCGGCGGCGCAGCAGAGGGGTTCGGCTCGGGACGGGGACGAGTTCGGTCGATGTCATGGCCGGGGCCCTTGGGTGTCGTCGTCAGCGGCGGGCGGGGCCTGCCAGGTCAGGGTCTCCAGCGGCGGCCGCAGCGTGTCCGGGCGGGGCGCGGGAGCGACGTGACGGACGCCGCGTCACTGAAGAGGGCGCCCGCCGTCGTGCAAACGGCGAAGGGCTGCCGCTCGCTCACCGTGTCGCCGGCGGTCACCTGCCGGTGGTGCTGGGGCATCGTCAGAACCCCTCCCACGCCGCTGCCGTGCAGTTGTCGCACAGCGAGCTGGGGAAGTCGGCGGGCAGCAGCAAGCCGCAACTGCCCTCGCAGGCGTGCAGCTCGGTGTCGGTGTGGTCGGTGCCGCATCCCAGGCACAGCCGGACGGTGTCCGGTGCCGCCGCGACGGTGGCGGCCTCCAGCACCAGCGCCTCTTCCTCGCAGGTCGGGCAGACCTGCACCGGGCGGAGCCCGTCGACCCGGTCGTCGGGGGTCTGGCCGCGCACGATCCAGGCGTAGTCAAGCGCCGCCCCGGCCGGGTCCTGCCAGGCCAGCAGGCAGAAGCGGCAGGCCGGTTGCCCGTCGCCCACGACGAGGGCGGGCTGCGCGCACTCCGGGCATTCCACGGTGACAGCCGTGAGCGGGGCCAGGCCGGGGCGGATGTCCTTGGTGCGCTTGTCCACGTAGGCGGTGATCCCACGCAGCTGGGAACGCACCACGTTCATGGTCGTCGTCGCCGCGGCGGTCTCGGCCTTGTCGAGCCCGGGCAGTAGGTGGGTGTCGAGGAAGACCAGCAGGAAGTCAAGCGCGGCGGCGGCGCGGGCCTCGATGGCGGCCGGGCTCGCGGTCAGTCCCCAGTGGGCGAGAGCGTTGCGGTCGCGCGACAGCTTCTTGACCGCGGCGATGCCCTTGGCCGGCAGCGCCACCCCAGCGATCCTCTGGAGGCGGTCCATGGCCTCGGTCAGGGTGCAGGTGCTGAAGTCGCTCTTGTCGAACCGGGCGCGGGAGGCGCCGTCGGGCTTGGAGAACACCAGCGTCCAGTGCTCGCGCTGGAGCCGGGCCTTGAGGAGGGTCTCGGTCGCGTCCTGCAGACTGCGCACCGCGTACTTCAGGTCCCTCGGCGTCGGATCCACCCCGGGTGCCGTCGCGAGCCGGTTGGTGACGTCGACCAGGTAGTCCAGGCCGTTCTCGACGGGAGGAAAACGCAGTTCGGGCCGCTGCTGCGGCGCGGCGCTCACGCGGCGCCCTCCGGCCCAGTGCCGCCGGTGACATCGGTACCGGCGGGAAGGCAGGCCCTGACGGCCCCGCCGCGCCGGGCCTCGGTCACGGCTTTCGCGGCCGGAGCGGGGTAGCGGCCCTCGCGGGCGAGCCGGTTGACGAGGTCAGCGACGCTCATCCCGCGCCGGGCGGCCTCGGCCTCCAGCAGGTGCCGTCCGGTCGCGAGCGGGTCTTCCACGGGCTGCGGCCCGGGGATCTCCGTCGTCATCCTCTCCCCCTTGCACGCTCAGGGCTTCTGGACGAAGCCGTTGCGCACGCGGATATCCCGCGCGCGCCGATTGTCGTGTCCCCGGGTTTCTGATTCCGGGTAAGTGGAGGGTATCCGGAATCAGGATCCGGCGCGGCGCCGAGCACAACACCGCCCGGTTTTCAACCAGTTGAGCGGCCCGGCGGCCCGGACATCGTCATAACGGCGACAGACACCGATTTGAGCGCACCGACCCCCATGCAGGGGTAAGGGGGCGGGGAATGCACACCATGTCCCTGAGAGGCACACAACAGATGACACCAGATCAGAATGCATTTCCACGCACGTGATTCCGACTCAACTCTCATCGTGCTTTTGCGTCGAAGTCAGTCACACCGAGTCCAACGAAGATCGCTCTGAGGGCGTAAAGCCCTACCGGGCACGGCCGGGGAACGGGCCGGGCCTCAGCGACTTCGCATGAAGTGCGCCTCCGTCTCGCGACACGGCGGAGGCCGACCGATCTCGGCTTTGTGGGTGGCCTGGAGCGGAATGCACCGAGCTGCGGCCGTGCCGCCACCCTATACGGCGGCCGCTACGGCGTGCGGGGCGGTACGTGTTGGTCGGGTGGGGCGTATTCCGACCGTTGCCATGGGGGTGTCGGCGTGCCGTCCGGGTCCAAGCCGTGCGGCCACAGTGTTTCGAGTATGTCGTCGGTACAGCCGTGGTCGACGGCCTGCCGAAGGAGGCGCTGCGCTCCTTCCGTGTCCCCGGCCTCCTCCCGCATCATGACCAAGCGGTAGGGGGCTTCTGGGTCGCCATTGTCTGCGGCCATCAGGGCGAGGGTTTCGGCGCCCTCTCGCTCCCCGGCCGCCTCCGCCGCTAGCGCCAGGCGGTACACGACGTGGATGTTGCCATGGTCGGCGGCCTGCCGAAACAGGCGCTCCGCCATTTCCTTGAGCACGGCCACGTCCTGCCCCACAGCCAGGCGGTACAGGGCGTGGATGCTGCCGCCGTCGGCGGCCAGCTGAAAGAGGCGCTCGGCTCTGTCCTTGTCCCCGGCCTCGTCCTGCCTCACGGCCAAGCGGTACAGGCCGTCGGCCTTGCCGTGGGCAGCGGCTTCCCGGGCCAGGGTTGCGGCGTCTTCCAGATCCCCGGCCGCCCCCCGCGCGATCGCCAGGTGGGTCAGGGCGATGGCGCTGCCGTGGTCGGCGGCCTGCCGGAGGAGGTGTTCCGCCCTCCCAGCGTCTTTCCGTCCCAAGGCCAAGAGGAGCAGGGCACCGGTGCTGCCGTGGTCGGCGGCTTCCTGAGCCAGGTTCTCGGCGCCCTCCCGGTCTCCGGCGCGCTCCCGCATCTGCGACAGGCGGTACAAGGCGTCGATGCTGCCGCCGTCGGCGGCCTGCCGGAGGAGGGGCTGCACACCTTCCCGCTCTCCGGCCTCGTCCAGCAAAACGGCCAAGTCGTGCAGGGCGTCGATGCTGCCGCCGTCGGCGGCCAGCCGCAGGAGACGTTCCGCCCCTTCCCGGTCCCCGCCCCTCTTGCACTGGTCGGCCAGGAGGCGCAGGGCGTCGGTGCTGCCGTGGTCGGCGGCACGGTGGCTGAGAAGGTGGGCCCATTGCAGGCGGTGGCGGAGCCAGGCCGCTTTGGAAAGGTTGTACAGGTCGTCGGGGTGGGTGAGGCAAGTGTGGGCGGCGTGCCAGAAGGAGGCGGGCGGGCACAGTCGGCTTCGAGTGGTGCGGCCGTGTTGTTCGAGGTAGTCGGCGAGCCGGAACACCGGCCCTACAGGCGCTGAGGCGGGGGTGTCGGCAACGATGGAGGGGATGGAGGGGATGGAGGGGCGCCGTGGGGCTCGCGGGGTTGTGCGGCGCAGGGGTGCTTGTTTGCCGTGCACGAGTTGGGCCAGGGTGGCGAACGCCTGTTCCGCCCAGTCGTCGGTGAGCTGATCGTAGTCGCTGTCGGTGAGGTAGTCGGTGGCGGCGTCGATGAGGAAAGCCTGCGGGAGGTGGAGGCCGACGCCGAG
This sequence comes from Streptomyces sp. NPDC049915, assembly GCF_040656475.1. NCBI lineage: Bacteria > Bacillati > Actinomycetota > Actinomycetes > Kitasatosporales > Streptomycetaceae > Streptomyces > Streptomyces sp. NPDC049915. The sequence goes on along the minus strand of NZ_JBFAMH010000043.1, from coordinate 19,875 downwards.
GCGGCGTGCGTCCATCGCCGCTTCCAGCAGAGCTTTGGCGGCTGGGCTTGCGTGCTGGTAGCGGTTGAGGAGTGCGGGGGCGCCTGCCAGGTCCTGGGTGACGCGTCCGTCGGTGCTGGCCCGAGTGAGGGCGTCAGCCAGCAGCCGGTCGCCGTCCTCGGCGACGGCGGTTGCGGCGGCCAGGGCCTGGGCGTCGAAGGCGTCGGGGACGGTCAGGGTGTGTCCGGAGAGCAGTTCCCGCACCCGGCTGTGTGGATCTTCCTCATTCGGGGCGTGCAGGGCTGTGTACTGGTGCGCGTATTCGGGCCAGAGGGTGCCCAGTACAAGGACCGGCCCGCGCTCCGAGGTGACGAGCAGGTGGTGCACGGCCGCCGCGATCCGCTCCCCGGCCGCCCGGTCGCCCAGGTAGTGCTGGGCCTCGTTCAGCCACACCACCGTGCGGGGCTGAACCCGGTGCAGGTCCTCCAGCGCGGCCTCCGCGCGGGTCGGATCGAACGGATGCCACAGCCGCCATCCCTTCTGCGCGAGCGGCTGCACGGCCTCCCAACAGGCCCGCGTCTTCCCCGTCGACGAGGTGCCCACCAGGATCACGATCCGGCTGCGGCCGGCCGCCGCGTCCCTGGCCGCTCCGGCCAGCACCCGGTCATGCTCGCGGAGCACGTAACCCGGCAGCGCCCGCGTCCCGGACGAACCGGAGCCGGAAGCCGCCCGTCCCGGCCCCGCGGGGTGGACCTCCAGATCGTGCGGCTCCCACTCGGCGATCAGCCTGCCGGGCCCCGACCTTCCGCCGCTCTGCCCTCCGCTCCCCGCCGCATCCCGCTGTAGCGCCAACAACTCCTCGACCGGCAGTTTCAGCGCGCGGGCCAGTGCCGCCACCGTCTCCCTCGATGGCGCAGGCTTCTTGGGGGAGAGTGCCTCCGACACGGTCGTGCGCCCCAGCCCCGCCCGGGCGGCGAGCTGCGTCTGCTTCAGCCGGGCCTGCGCCCGCCCGTCGGCCAGCCTCCGGCGTAGCTCGGTGAGTGCCGGATTGTGGCCGTTTTGCTCGTCGCGCACGTGCTCGCCCCCGCAGCTGATGTGTTCTCCGCTGTCCATCTTCGTCCGGGCGCACCACAGCGCACACCGATTCCGCGACCTTCGACCAGGTCAACACCCCACCCTGTACAGGGAGTCTGTCGTGGCCGTCGCCATCGTCCTGCTGACCATCGCACTCGTCATCGTCGTCGGGCTACTCGCCGCGGCCGGCGCGGGCAAGCTCGCCCGCATGGACGGCGCCACCTACCCCGCCGCCTTCACTCGCGCCGCCATCACTTTCGCCGCGGTCATCACCCTCGCCGCCACCGTGACCGCAGCCCTCGCCGCCCTGCTCACTTAGTCACGAGGCGCTCGCTTCTCCGTCTGCCGCTGTCACCTGCCCAGTGCACACATCACACGAACGCGTGGCAACCGGTGCCGAACGCCTCTGCTCCCGAAGGCTGCGGCACCCTCGTCCAGGGGATCGACGGGGGTGGACGATAGACGGAGGCAGCGTGCACACGGAGGCGACGCTCGGCATGGTCGAGTCCGCGCGGGCCCGGCAGGCGGCATCCGAGCACGTTTCGGTGCTGGACACGGACATCACGCCGCAGGGGCGGAACCTCCTCCTGCGCCTTGGCCTGGTGAAGTCAGCGGACCGCGAGACGCGGGCCGAACTGTCTGCGTGGGAGGGCCGCCCGGTGCGCCGAGCGTAGGCGTCGCGCTCAGGCGGACGGGGCTCGGTCTTGCCGGACTCCCAGCCGGACACCGTGGCCCGGCGCACCTTCAGCGCGGTGGCCACTTCGTCGAACGCCGTCGGTGACAACCAGCCTGCCTATGTGACAACTACCGTGCTTCGGCTCAATCGTCCAGGTAATGCGCCACAGGATGGCTCCGGATTAGTAGTCGAGGTCCAGGTAGTCGATGTCGTTGATTTCCACGTCGGACAGTCCCGTAGCGCGACCGCCGCCGTCCTGGAAATAGATCTCCTTGAACCCTTCGGCGATGATTCCGCGCATCTGCTGGTCGCTGGCCCCGGCGTCGCGGGCGTTGAAGAGGCGCTGCGCGTACTCCGGGGGGAGGTGCACGGTGAGTCGCCGGAACCGTCCGTCGCCGGTCGTGCCGACGGCAGACGCGCGGCGGGCCGCACCAAGACGTTGCGGTCCGCCGAGTGTCTGGTTCGCAGGAGTCAGATCTGCTGCTGGATTAGGTAGAACCCGAGACCGACGGTGCCGGCGCCGGTGGCGTAGGCGGCGCCTCGCAGGGCGTGGTAGATGAGGGCGCTGCGTCGGCGGCCGCGGCGGATTCGGGAGGGCTGCTGTGTGGTGCGGGTGCGGCGGATTCGCGCGGTCTTGTCCTCGGTGCGGGTGTGGCGGCTAGTCTTCACGGTAGGTGCTCCGTTCTTCGGGGCGCTGTGTGGTCCGGCGGGGGCTGGGCGGCCTAGGAACCTTCGGCCCCGAGCTGGACTCCTGCGTTTCAGGGGCGGCCGGCGAGTTCGTGGATGCGGTCGGCCAGGCGGGCGTCGGGGCGGCAGACCAGGCCGTCGGCGGTGTGATGGTCGGCCAGCTGGTCGACGTCGGCCTCCAGTCCGCCGGTCAGGACTGCCCTGCTGGCGTCGCGGCGGGCGGAGTCGTTGGTGAAGTGCTCCAGCGCCTTGAGGAACGCCTGGGTGTCGACTTCGCGATCCCGGGGCGTATCCGGGCAGAACAGAGCGGTCACCTGCCGCTTCCAGAACTTCGCCTCACGCTCGTCGCCGAGAGCAAGGTGGTCGAGGTAAAGGCAGTACGCCGCGCCGCTGGAGCCAGCGCCGGCAGCGAAGCGCCACCAGAAGCGGGCGCTTTCGGGGTGGTGGGCGAGGTAGAGCATGCAGGCGAAGACCTGGACGCCCTCGATGTCGACGCCGTCGGTCCAGCCGTCGAACTGCGCGACGGTGTCGTCGCCGCCGAGCAGCGCGGTCAGCTCCTCCATGTGCGCGGCCGCCCCGGCCTGGGTGACCACCACCCGGGTCATGACGCCGAGCCGGCGCCGGGCGCTGGGGTGGCCGCCGATGGGTGCCGGGTCGGGGGACGGGAGGTGAGCGGTGTCGCGGGCGATGCGGCGCAGCCCGGCGCCGACATCGAAGGCGCGGCGGGGCTCGCAGACGGCGTTGTCGGCGTCGGCGAAGAGCTGTTCCCAGGTGTCGCTCACTGGGCGTCCTCCTTCTTGATCGGCCGCGTGGCGCGGCGGTGGATGGGGGCGAGGCGCTCCTGGGCCTTGCGGATGTGGTGAGTGACGGTGCCGGGCGTGAGGCCCATGTACCAGGCGATCCTCTTGGTGTCGTACCTGCCGATGAAGCGCAGGACGATCGCGTCGAACTGGCGCGGGGGCAGCTTGGCGAGGGCCGGGTACAGGCCGATGCCGCTGTCGCGCGCGGCGAGTTCCTCGCGGCAGCCGCCGATCAGTTCGTCGATGATGGCGCGGCGCAGAATCTGCCAGGTCTGCGCCTGCAGGTCCGGCTCGGTGAGCAGGGTGTCCCAGCGGGTGCGGATCTCCACGTAGGCGCGGTGGACGGCCTTCTCCGCCCGTTCGTTGGTCAGCAGGATCTTCAGCGCGAAGTCGTGGAACGTCTCCTGGTTGGTGAGGTAGTGGGCCTCGAACTCCAGAGGGAGCTGGAGCGGGGCCTCCTCGGCCACCGGCATGTGGCCGTCCTCACGAACGTCGTCGGTCATGGGGTGTCTTCGGTCCTCTTCGTTGAGGGCTGACGGAAAGAGCGGCTCCCGAGGCACCGCTGGGGATCACTCAACCGGCCCAATCGGCCGAACACGCATGCGCGGCCTTACGAATTTCACGCAGTGCGGTCGGCTCGGCGCCCAATGTGATCAATGGAGCGGTCGGCGTCCCTCTGACCTGCATGGACAGTCACTCAAAGAGGTGACGCGTGCGCGTTGCGTGATCGACGTCACAAGGGGGTGCTCCCGATGCGTGGGTGACTTCTCGCCACCATCGAGTGAATTTCGCCAAACTCTGCTCCTTGGCAGACGAGTTAGGCCCGGAGGGGCCGCCCCGCTCTTCGGCCCGGCGGCCCCTGGAGCCCGGTGTCCTCACGGCGCGAATTGCGCGCTCTCGACCCTCGGTCACACCGTCTGTTCCAGGCGCCGCGGCAGGACCTGGCGGCCGGCCTTCTCCTCTCGGGCCCGGCCCAGCGCAGCGGCCTCGGTGGCCGCGGTCTGACGGCGCCACTGGGCGCGGGCCTGCTCGATCGGGGCTGGCGCATTGGCCGGGAAGTCGTCGGGCTTCGGGGAACGCGCGGCGAGCCAGCTCCTGCAGCGCGGCGGTCTGCCGCTCCGTCGCCTGGGCGATGGCCGGATCCACGCGGGACGGCGGCGCGGCCGGACCGGCGGCCGCCGTGGTGGGGGCGGTCTTCCCGGGCGTGGGCGGCAGGACGTGCAGGGTGCGCACGCCCGCGTTCGGCACCTGCTCGTTGGCCGGCGTGATCAGCTTCGGCGCGATCCAGCGCACCTTCGTGCCGTACGCCGGGGCGTCGGGGGCGACGTCCAGGCGTACGGTGTCCGCGTCGAACTTCACCGCCTGGACGTGTCCGGCGAACTCGGGCGCGACGGCGGCGAGGATGGCTTCGAACCGCGCGAGGACGCTGCCACCGGCGGCCGGGGCGGCCATGCCGCGCTCGGTCATCATCGTGACCGGCGCACGGAGCCAGAGCAGCTCACGGCCATCGCGCCGTACAGCCGCGTCGATATCCCGCTCGGCGTCTCCTTTCAGTTCCCGTCCAACTCGGCAATAGAGAAACCTTTCGGGAGCCTGTGCTCACCGTGAACGAGGGTCTGCGTCACGGCCAGAATGTCTCGAGGCCACCGCTGAACGCCCCGACGAGAAGGTGACCTTCACGGAGATTCTCGAGCGCTCGAAACTTCCTGAGCGTCAGCAGAGCAACGAGCACGCAGCTCTCAGCCGCATCTCCGCGCAGCTGTTCAAGGAGAAGCGCTGGCCCATCGAGGACAGTCAAGGCGACTCCGACAGCACCACGGGCAAGGCCGAGGTGCTCTACTGGATGGACAGCCGCGTGGCCGCCTGGTGGCGCGATATCACGCAGTGACGGCTGCTGGACCCGTACGGCTACGGGCACGCAGGACTGGTCACAGGCCGATTCCGTCAGTGGCGGCGTCCTCGAACATCTCGCCCCCGTCGATGTACTCCCAGAACACCGGCGAGTTGGCCGACCAGCCGCCCTGGGTGCGCAGCTTCTCGACCCGCTTTCCGTTCTTGCGGCCGGTGGTGACCAAGCCCCGCCGGCCGGAGTGGCCGGTGATGCGGCGTCCGGTCAGGCCCGCGTACTTCGCTGCGCGGGTCACGGCGCGGCCGATGCCGTCCGCTGCGGGCGGGGCTCGATGCCCCCGTGTACGGGCGCGGCCGCCGCGGCGTCATCACGTGACGTTTTGGCGGTGCGCGCCACCGGTGGGGCGTCCGGGGCCCTCCGCGCGGCACGGTTCCGGGCAGTCTCCGTTGCGCTGGCGGCGGTTCGCTTCCGGCGGGGTACGCCGCGTTCTTCAAGGTCTTCGGCATGCCATACGAAGGAGACATCGCCGCCGTACTCGGGTGGTTCCTCATCGGTGCCAGAGCCCGGGAGGCACTGCTCGACTTCTACCTGGAACGCTGAGCATGGCAGCTAACCGACCACCGCGAGAGGGCGTCCAACAACCGATTCGGGCGGCACCCGGGTGCGCGGTCTGATCGTGCAGGGCACCCACGAGGGCCTGGCGGCGGCGCGGGCCCGCGGGGAGCGCATCGGCCGGCCACCCGCGATGAACGAGGAACAGGTGCGGCACGCACGGGGCCTGCTCACGGATCCGGAGAACACCATCATGGCCGGGACGCCCTCCTACCAGGCGACACCGGCCGCAGGGTGCCGCAACCACGAGGTTGAACCGCACGGGTCCGTCGTGGCTCACGGGTTCTGCCAGTCAACAGGGGCTCAACGGCTATCAGCACATGCCGAAGACCATCCGGGAGCCCACGCTTAGCTCCATGGACTACCTCGACACAGTGCTTCATGAGATTCAGCAAGATGTGACATACGGGGATCCGCCCGGTGGCCCGTACCAACTGTGCGTCGTGGTGGGGGGCGTCCGGTTCAAGGGTCGTGTGGTCCCTCCGAATCGCTTCGCGCAGTCCTTGCCGCCACTGGGCGAGCTGACGGAGAGCCACCGAGCTGGCTCCGGGTACTTCCTGCACCTGCGCGCAATGGAAGGCGCGGGCATCACGTCCGGCGCCCCGCGGGTGGTGCGCTTCCGCCTGGACAACATTGACGCGTGGTGGGCCGAGTAGCTGCTCCACAGATATACGACCTGGCGTCACTGTTACCGGCGTTCGAGCGACGCATCGTCTCCAGGGGGTGTCCGTCGGCGGAGGGTGTATGGCGCCTGATGCTGGAGCATCCGGCGCACAGCCTCCAGGTGCCATCGGTCGCTGCGCCGGGGCGGAATCTGCTCCGCTTCAAGCCGACGACAGATCTCACGGAGTGATGTGCCCGCCGCCCGTAGCTCCCGAGCTCGGGCGAGACCGACCTGTTCGGCGGGCTGTTCGACAAGTTCTCCGCCAACAGCCCGCCACCCATAGGGCGGAGCACCGTATGCGTACCCGCCCTGGACTGCCTTCTCCTTGCGCCCTGCCCTGAGCCGGGCCACGATCATCGAGTGCTCCAGTTCGGAGAAGACGCCCATCATCTGCCGCATGACCGTGCGCATGGGATCTTCAGGATCGTCCTGAAGGATTTCGCCCTGATCAGTGGTGAAGGCGTGGCCGTTGCTCTTCCAAACTTGGGCCAAAATGGCCTCCTGCGTCACGAGACGACGGGCAAGCCGATCGAGCCTGCCGACGACGATCCCCGCTGCCTGGCCGTCTTCTACTTCGCTGAGTGCGTCGGCCAGCGCGGGGCGCTCGGGAGCGGGAAGCGTCCCTGAGTACCCCTCGTCCCGATGCACAGCACCCCTGAGCGCGTGGCCTTGCTGCCGGCACCAGGCACGGATCACCTTCTCCTGGACCGCCAGGCCGAAGCCGTCCTCCACCTGCCGGTCGGTACTGACGCGGATACACCCGACGAGCTCCATGCGGGCATGGTGCCGCAGGGGACTGACATCCCCAGCGATAACTGTGACACCCAAAGTCCTCCAGGCACTACCGCATGCCTGCCGGAAGCCGCAATTCCGTGAAGGGCCACCCCAGCCGGGCGGCATACTTCGGTACTGCCGACCTCACCCGGCTGTCTCGACTGGATCGCCGTCCCAGCCGAGACGTCCGGGCCGCCACCTACCCACAGCGCCCCGAGACCCCCCGGGGCGGTCGGCGCCGCTCACCACTTCGTACAGGAAGAAGACGGGCACACTCGGGGGTCCTTCGGTGTGCCCTGGTGCTTCATGTACGAACTCCTTCGTGCCTCACTGCCTGAGTTCCTCGGCAGTCTCGGCGCTGCACTGGTCCTTAGCGCTTCTGCCTGGGGGGCCGCACGTCTTCGCGGACGCTGGGCCCGCCAGCGGTCATCCGAAACGGAAGAACAGCCGTAGTCGGGCTGCGGGCTCATAGTGATCAGTCGACCCACCATGAGCCCGCAGCAGGTGGTGGCACTGTCTGCGGCGGTGGTCACGACAACGGTCGTTGCTTTCGAGGCCGTAGACCGTCGTCTAGGTGGCTTCCCGAGTCGATGGCAGATCTTCGTCGGCGCGGCCGCCGGCGCCGAGCGTCCGCCTGATGGTGGCGAAGTCGGCGTGTGCCGCCTCGACGGCTTCGGGGTACGCCTCGCGCTTGGCGTGCTCGGCGAGCGCCCGGTAGATGCGGATCGCCACGGAGGCTGAGAATCTGTTGGCCGACGCGCCGGACCCCGAGGCGTCCGTGCTTGGCCCGTGGGTCTGATCACGCACTCCACGGCCGGGTTCATCGATCCCGGCTTCGTCGGCCACATCACCCTCGAGCTGGCCAACCTGGCGCCTCTGCCGATCGTGCTGTGGCCGGGCATGAAGATCGGGCAGCTCGCGGTGTTCGAGCTGAGTGGCCCAGCGGAGTTCCCCTACGGCAGCGCGGTCCGGGGATCGCGGTATCAGGGACAGCGCGGGCCCACCGCTTCTCGGTCGTGGCGGGAGTTTCACCGAACTTCGATCTCCACCCGCGACTAGGGTGCGGCCATGTCTAACGCATGGGAGACGGGGTCCACCCCGTGGCTGCGCAGTCATCAACCTCAGACCACGCATGGCGTCGAGCCCAACTCAGTGCAGTGCATGTTCTGCGGCGGCCAGAGCGTCAAGCGCTCCGAGTCGGACAACGATCAGGATCCCGGCCGCATCGAGCTGTACTGCGACAACAGCGTGTGTGACGCGCGGGAGATGGTTCTCCTGGTCGTGCGGGACGGCGCCGATGCCGGATCACGTGCCGACGTCAGGGCGCTCGACTTGATCGATGACGGGACGCTGGACGTGCACACGGCGTTCCCTCCTGAGGCAAAGTTGTACTCGCCTGCCGACCTCATGGAGGACGACGGCAAAGAGGTGGAGCGGAGGATGCGGAAACCCTCGTCTGAGGACTGAGATCCCGCGCTGATCGGCTACCGTGCATGACGGTGCCCCGCCTGCTTCTCTCAGGCGGGGCACCGTCGCGCGGGGACCAGCGTTCTACTTCTCGGAGGTCGGGTTGACCGAGAGCTTTGGGCGCACTTCACCGCTTTGCTGAATCCATCGAATGTGGGCGGCCGTGAGTCGAGGCGACTTCCCGATGTATGTGAAGGGGATCCGCCGAGCCTGAATCGACTCGACGACCCAGTTCTCCGTCTTACTCAGCGCGCCAGCCTCCGCTGGCGTGAATGCCCTCAACTCCACGTATTCGGGAGAAACGATTGCGGTGGCTAGCTGCTCAGCAACCTGGCCAGCCGTTGGATGACTTCCTCGAGTACATCTGGTCGGTCTTCGCTGGCTGATGCGTTTGTCACGGCTGGTGTCCTCACTTCTCGATGGCGCGGTACTGGACGGGTCGATCCTGCAGCTTGGTAAGCAGGCCGGCATCCGCGAGCTTGCGGAGGGCCCAGCGTGCTCGCTTCTCCTGCTGCCGCTTGTCGCCTTCACCCTGGCCGGCGTCCCGGAGCGCGGTGACGGCCCGCTGGGTGTCCCACAGGCCGCCGATGGTTCGCACCGAATGCTCCAGCGTCTCAAGCTTGTTCACTAGCCCTCACTTCTGATCGGGGATGGGGCGGTGGGCGCTGAGCCAGGCGCTGTAGTCATCGGCTAGATCGCACAGGACGTTCACGGACGGCTCCTCGTCCGGTCGAAGGTCCCACTGGATGTTCGTGACGAGCCAGTAGTCCTCATTTCCGTTGGTCGTCTCGACAAGGAACGTCTCGCCGATGTGGGGGAGGGCAGGGAGGACGCACACCTGGTCGTCGTCGCCGAGCCACAGGGTGACCTTGACGCTTCCAGCGGGTTGGACGGCGTGGGCGGGTCCGATGACTGCGACCGTGCGGCCATGTCGAGTGAGCGCGGTGACCTGACCCGTGGTACGGGCGTGGTCGGCGATATCACCGAGCCGCGCGCGGGCGGCTTCTATGCCCAGACTCTTCTCCATGAAGAAACCTTAAGGTTCGTAAGGTTTGACGGCAAGGTGTTCTCCCCTCAACGGCACGGACGGGCATGGCTCCTGACCGGCGATAAGCTCACATATCACCAGCCAAGATCGGTAGTGAAGTGACGTGAGAGAAACCGAGATCGTCGAAGCCGAACTCATCGACGACAGACCACTCCCCGTCCCCGCAGCAGGGCACTGTCCCCTGCTGCCCGCCGAGTTCGACGACGACCTCCGCGCACACCTCGCCGCACTCGACGCCGCCTCCGACGAACACGCCGCCGACCAACGCCCCGACAACACCACCCGCTCCTACGCCTCCGACTGGAAGACCTGGACCGCCTTCTGCGCCCAGCTCGGCATCCCACCCACCGCCGCCACCCGCGGAACCCTCCGAGCCTTCGTCAAATACCTGTGGGAGCAGGAGAAGCGCGCCTACTCCACCATCGACCGCAAACTCGCCGGCGTCGTCGTCACCCTCAGGCGCCCGCCCTACAACGTCCTCGTCGACCCCGACGCCACCCGCGCCGCGCGGGAACTGCTGAAGGACTACCGCAAGAAGGCCGCCGAAGCGGAGGAACCCGAGCGCGGCCGCGGCAAGGCCCCCGCCCTGCGCATCGACACACTCCGCCTCATCGTCTCCAAGTGCGACACCGACATCTTCGGCCTCCGCGACCGCGCCATGCTCCTCCTCGGTTTCTCCATCGCCGCCCGCCGCGCCGAGCTGGCCGGCCTGCGCCTGAGGAACATCCGCGACGACGAGCACGGCCTCCTCGTTCACGTCGCCGTCTCCAAGACCGACCCCCGCACCGTGCCCGTCCCCTACGGCCGAAACCCGGACACGTGCCCTGTCCGGACCTGGCACGCCTGGCGCACCGCCGCCGGCATCACCGACCCCGACCGGCACGCCTTCCGCCGCATCCACCACACCGGCGCAGTCCAACCTCAAGGACTCACCCCGCAACGCGCTGGCGACATCATCACCGCCGCAGGCCTGCGCGCCGGGGTGGATGAGTTGTTCACCGGCCACTCGGTGCGCTCCGGCATGGCCACCGAAGCCCGCCGCCGCGGCAAGGACCGCAAGGCCATCGCCGCCATCACCGGCCACAAGGCCGGCTCCAAGGTCCTCGACGGCTACATGCAGATCGTCGACCAGTGGGACGAGCAGGACAACGCACTGATCGGAATCGGCCTGTGACCACCTCACACGAACGCGGCGCCCACGCCATCCTCGACCGCATGCTCAGCACGGAGGACACCGCCGTAGCGTTCGTCCGCACACGCAAGCGCCTAGCAGACGGCAACCACTTCAGCCCCTCCTACGTGGCCGCAGTGGGGCAGATGCACCGAGCCGAACCCGGACAGTGGCCCGTCCATCAAGTCGCGGCCTTCCTCGACATCCATGCGGCGGTCGGCGCCGGCCGCTACGCGCTGGTGGAAGTCGAGGTCGCCGCCGCTCCTCGCCCCGACGCCGATCGAGATGTGAACGCGGCTGCCCTGAAGGATCTGCCAGATCCGTTCAGTGCCGAGCTGGACCTGGACCAGAACGCAGCGGACGAAGACGGCACGATTTCCTGGAAAGACGCCATCACCGCAGTCCGATCAACAAGCGTGGCCTTCTCCGCCGGCTGCCAGAAGTCGGAACCCGTCACAGCACCAGTCCTTGTGCGGCCTTCCCGGATCCCCTTGGAGGTGGGCACAACCATGCCCAGCCGAACCCTGATGCATCTGGAGCAAGACGGCGGAGTGGCCCGATGGGCGTACGGCAGCACGGATCTGTACCTCCTGCTGAACCTGCGGCATCCGCTCCTGGCCTGACAACGACACTCCGGCTTTCGTTGGTAGTAGCCCACCGCCCAGACCGTCCCGGGGCCGCCCTTCTCCGCGGGCCCGGGATTATCACTTCCGGCTCTGACCAGGGGATCCTTGGATGAACGCACCCGGCATGAACTCGTAGCACGCGTCGCCTCCTCCTGTCGGAAGCGGGTCGGCGCCTCGGAAAGGGTGACAGCAGACCGAGGCGCCTGGAGGCGTGCGATGCCGATTCACGAGCTGATCCACCACACCGAGACCGTGCTGCACTGGTACGACCTGATCCGGGTGTTCGGGGGTGATCTGGTTCAGGTGGTCCGGTGGGTGCTGCGCCCGGGCACGGGCCGGCACCGACGTTCGCAGGGCTAGCGCTTGATCTCGCCCGCGGTGGACGGGGACCCGCCGAGTTTCCACCCGGTGGCTTGGCGGGCCCGGAACGTCTGCCCGTCCTCGATGCGGGCCTTGTTGCGGGCGAACTCGCGCTCGGCGGCCGCGGTGTTCCACTGTCGCGGCGCCGCCGGTTTTCCGCTGCTGGCCTTCTGCGCTTGGGTGAGGCAGGAGGCGTGGCAGGTCTTGCCCGACCGGGCTTTGGCTGTGGCGGCCTTGCCGAGCGGCTTGCGGCAGATAGGGCACGAGCGGGCGGCGCCGTAGCGGGGCTTGCGCTGGGTCACGGACGGCAGCGTAGCGGGCCCACGGTCAGCTGGGGTGGTATTGGGACTGCTTCGCCGATTCGGGGGGCGTGTAGAGCTCCGAGGACAATACGCGGACGGGCCGCACGGAGTGGTCCGGCGCGCAAGGAGGAGATCATGGCGGTTCAGCTCGGCAACGGCGTCACCCTGGAGGGCTTCCGCCTGAACGCCGAAGACGGCAGCATCCTCGAGGCCATGTACACGGACTACCTCCTGGAGGAGTTCCAGCGCATCGAGGAACTCGCCTTCGGAAACCCCGTGGCCCCTTACCTGATCACCATGTTCATCAAAGTCGACGACGAGCACGCGGGCTTTCTGTCGTTGGACCGGCACAACAACGCCGTCGAGATCATCTACGTCAAGCCCGACTTCCGCCACCGCGGCCTGGCCACCCTCGCCCTGCAGGAACTGATGCGCCACAGTCCGACCAAGCTGGCGCTGAAGACCCCGCTTTCACCCGGCGGCGAAGCGCTCGCCAGCCAGCTCGAACTGGGCCTGGAGGACAACTTCCCCCACGAAGAGGCAAGGAACCAGGAAGCGTTGCGAACCATGGCCGCTGGCGTGAGGGCTACCTGCCGACACACGACCCGCCGGAACCCGCTGAAGCCCTGCCCGCGCTGCTACCAGGCCGCCCTACGGCGCTACGCGAGCCACGTCATCGACAAGTTCGTGCAGTAGCGCGTGGCGTGCTGGTCTTGCTGGGGGCGAGCTGGCGTAACGCAGCTCGCCCCCAGCGACAGCAGTGGTCAGTAGCGGGCCTGCGCCCAGAGCACGATCAGGCTGACGGCACCGCTGCCAACGCCGTAGGCCAGGCCGCGGGTGACCTGCTGGCCGATCTGCCACTCCCGCATTCGCCGGCGTAAGCGTTGCCTGCGGCCCTCCGGCTCGTCCTTGTTGTCGTCGCTTGTCGACTTGCTAGTGTCGTCGTGCATGAGTGGTCTCCCTTTCCGTGTGGGGACCCGCGCGGGGACCTTCCGCCCCTATTGCCCGGCCAGGCGTTGAAAGGGCGGGAGGTCCTGCCGCGCGGTCGGGCTGAGCGCCCGTCACAGAAGCGTGCCCGCCCGATCGTGGTCCCGCAAGGGGCGTTTGTGCAGGTAGCAGGCTCGTGAACTACGAAGATGGGTCTGCCCCAACGGGGTTCACGAATTGAGAAACTTTCTCCGAGCGGCGGCCTCAGCTTGCCGGGGGCGTGTCCCAGAAGAAGCCGGTGTGGGCAACGACGTCCGCGATGACGGGTGGTCTGCGGTCGGCGAGGAGGGGGTGGGTGGCGGCCATCTGCCGGATCAGCATGTTGGGGTAGCGGGAGACGATGGGCCGGCCGCCCTGGCCGAGGATCACCGCGTGCTCGCCGGCGGCTGGGGTGGGCCGCTTGGGCAGGTACGCCTTCAACGCGCTAACCGTCAGGGGCTCCAGGACGTGCTGCGGGCCGAGGGCTTCGTAGTCGTAGTCGGGTGCCCGGACTTCGTAGGTGCCGTCGGGCTGGGGGTACAGGTGGCGCATGTCGAGGCGGACGACTCGCCGGGTGGAGCGCACGCGGTGACCTTGAGGTCCACCCCGTGCGTCCCGATCTCGTCGTGGAGTTCGAGGCGGACACCTCCGTCGACGAGGGCCGCTACTCGCGCACCACGTCGCCGTCGTTATCTCGGGTGCCGAATGAGCGTCAGGCACGTTAGGTAAGTGCCCTTCGGACCCACATGCCTGACGGATATCCGAGGGTTGTCAGGCACGTTGGGCACATCCGTGTCGGCCCCAACTTCATTTCGACCGAAACAAGGTCACAAGTTGGGCAGCCGATGCTCCCCGCACACAGGTAGAAGGCGGCACCGCTCACTCGGCACCCCCTGTTGCTGCTGGCCTGTGTGAGTAGTAGCGGTACAGAAAGTGCCGCAACTGCTCACACCCGTCGGCGAGGGCCCGGCTTCATCGGATCGGTGCGGGAGACGCGCCAGGGACGGCTTCCCCGAACCGGGTGAGCTCCAGAAGTTGGCCGTCGCGTGTGCGGCGCCAAGTGATGCTGTTCGCATCGGTGAACTCGAATTCGACAGGGCGGGCGTAGGTGGAGGCAAACGCCTCGTACCAGCTGGCCTCGTCACTATCCACGGTCATCATGACGCGCTGCTTGCCGGGGATCATGAGGTGCCAAAAGTCCTTAAGGTCCCTCTGTCTCATCACCCACAACCGGTAGATCGGCTGGTCACTGTCATTCACGATCAAGATGGTGGGCTCGGCACCGTCGGGGAGGCTGATGAAGCCGTACACGAGCCGGGCCTGGGCTCGCCGCTCGTTCTGCCGTTGAGCTAGGTCTCGCCGCGCCTCCCGCCTGACGAGGGCGATTGCGGTAAATAGCGCGCTGACGGTGCCGACGGCGCCAGCGATGGTTGCCCAGGCGAGAATCCAGTCGGTCACCAACGGGGTGGTGGTCACTGGAATAGGCATCATAGGAGCACCGTAGGCGCCGAATCTGTCGGGATATGCAGGCCACCCCGCAGCATCACCCGCACGTCGGCGTGACGTAGCCGCGCTCGGCAACGGCGGCGCCAAGCCGAGTGCGGCTACGCCGAACAGGAGTCCAGGAAGTGTTTCGGTCGAAACACTTCGCAGACGAGCCGAGTCGCACTTGCCTTACTTGCCTGACAGCGGACCAGGCTGTCTGACCTGCGCGAAGGGCCTTCATCCCCCAGACAACTGCCGCTGCGGCCGAGGCGACCCTCTCCGTATGGATCATCGTCTTCTGATCCCAGCCGCTGAGAACGATGCGGCTGCTGCGAGAGACTTTGCCCTGCTCGGATCCTTGCTGCTGGCCGTCGCCTGCGGAACGAAGCCTCTACCGGCTCCAAGATCATGACCCGGCGACGGGCCGGACCTCTCCTCTCAGAGCTTCAAGATCATTCCGCTGCCCCTCTAGCGCGTATCTCGGTCACACCCCTCATGGCACCGGAGCTGGTCGTGGAAGTCGGCGTCGACGTCGCTCGCGATAGTGGTGGCCGTTGGCGGCGACCATGGCTTGCTCGCGGTGGGCGCCGGAGAACGCGGCGTACGCCTGGGCGGGATCGGTCTCGTCGCCCTCGTCGTACACGTCGCCGGCCCAGGGGCGGTGGCGCGGCCGGGTCGCCGGCGGCCGGGTCAACGGTCTGGGGCAGCCTCTTGAGGGCGCATGCGTAGTCCACGCGCGGAGGATGAGCACCCGGATCACCTTGCGTCTCCGGCACTCCGGTGGCCGGTGGCCAGGGGGAGACACGAAGCGGCTGCTGCACCAGTGGGCACAGCAGCCGCTGTTCCATGCGCCACGGGCACATGGCGTGGTCGGACGCGCGGGCGTCGTACCGGTCGACCATCTTGGCGATCTCTTTGATCCGCCGCTGGTTGGCGCCGTCGCCGTCGATCGCGCTCAGCGCGACGCGGTACTCGTTGGCCAGCTCCTCCAGGTAGGTGGCCTCGGTGACGGGGTGGACCCCGAGGCGGCCGAAGGAGTTGTGCGTCATCACGATCGCGTCCCAGTCGCCGGTGGCGCACCGGGCCGCGAACAGCATCCGTGAGCGGGCGTCGGCGAGGTCCTTCTTGCCCGCCATGAGGATCTTGGCGTTGGGGAACAGCTTCTTGCCGTCCCGGGAGATCTGCTCAAGCAGGTGGTTCGGGACGACGATCATTGGCTTGTTGACCAGGCCGAGCTGTTTGAGCTTGACCGCCGTCATGAACATCGTGGCCGTCTTGCCGGCGCCGACCGGGTACGGGCACAGCGAGCCCTCTTCCGCGCTCAGCACGCGCTGGACGAAGTCCCACTGGTGCTCGTACGGCTTGAACTCCGGGTGCATGCCGTCTACCGTCAGGTGGGAGCCGTCGTGCTTGGGCAGGACCGTGGAGTTGAAGATGCGATTGTAGTCGGTGGCCAGGCGCTCCGCCCGGTCGGGGTCCTCCCACACCCAGCTCGCGAAGCGGCGCATCAGCGCCGTCATCTTCGACTCCGCGAGCATCGTCTCCTTGTCGTTGCGCACCCGCAGCGAGCCGCCGTCGGCCGTGCGGAAGGTGTCGTAGACCTTCGGGGCCTGCCCGTTCAGCGCGAGGTCGAGCAGCTCGAAGGCGTTGACGCGGGACGTGCCCCACTCGCTGGTCGCGGCCTCCGGGATCGTCATCGGCATGTCGACGTTCCACGTCGCCGTCTTGGCCACGTGGATGATGTCGACCCGGACGCCCAGCATCTCCTGGGCGAACGCGGTGACGTCCTCGACCGGAATCCACGGGGCGCCGAGCTTGGCCTTGATGTCCTCCGGCGGCAGCGGTTCCGGCTGCACCTCGCGCAGGGCGTCGACGTGCCGCTGGAGGTCGTCGCGGCCCTGCGACAGCAGGAATTCGGCGCGCTCCAGTTTGTCCACTACCGGCCCGGACAGGTACGCGCCGCGGGTCAGCAGTTCGTCGCTGTCCGGGTCGGGGAAGGCCAGGTCCCCGAGCGGCGCCGGGCACCTGGCCTTCTTCGATCCCGAGGAGCTGCGCGATGGTGGGGACGTCGACCTTGTTCTTGTAGTTCAGGCAGAGCGACAGCGCCTCTTCCGGCGTCTCCGCCGACGTCGGCCGCTCGATGCGGCGGTTGACCCGGTGCAGCAGCAGCGGGGCCTTGTCCGCCTTCTGCGTCTCGTCGTCGAAGTCCTCCAGGGCGAGGACGGACACGAAGTCCGGGTCACGGCGGAACCCACCGAGGCGCGGGTAGTGGCGGCTGACCGCTTTCTCCCCCGTCTCCTCGTCGACCTGGTCCTCGGCCAGGGTGAAGCGGTTGATCGGGCCGTGCGCCTTGACGTAGGCGTCGTAGAGCCGGTTCACCTCGGCGCGCAGCGGGTCGAGCTGCGCGTCAGGGGTGTCGTGATCGGTCTCCGCCTCGATCAGCTTCAGCGTGGCGTCGCGCAGCGCGATGAGCTTGGGCAGTTCCTTGCCCGCGCGCTCGCTTATTCGTCGGTGTTCATCATGAGTGCTCTCGCGGCGGACTACGGCTGGGTGTCCGTGCGGGGCCAGGGCCGCACGGGAGGAACGGTAGGGCCGGGCTCGGACATCGCTGGGTCACTGCTGTCGCTGTCGTCGGGGCGCAGGCGGCGGTTGAGGAGGCGGCCGAGCGTGTGCACGGCGGTCTGGATGGCCAGGCGGTCGGCGGTGGTGAGCTGGGTTTCCAGCTGCGGGTGGTCGCTGCTCACGGCGGTCCATCCGGCGGGCTCGAAGGGATCGGGGTGGAACCTGACGCTGGAGGTTTCTCCGGCTTTGGGCTGGCGGAGGGTCAGGTCGACGCCGTGGATAACGGCTTGACCCTCACCGCCGACGGGTACGGCGGTCCGAAACGCCGTCAGATGCTCCTGGTAGGGGGTGTCTAGTTCGACCCAGTGCTTCTGTGCGGCCTCCTGAGCAGCGGCCAGTTGCGCGAGAAGGCTCTCGCCTGCGTCCACCTTCCGGTCGGGGTTGGTGGAGTCCTCCAGCAGGATGCCGATTCGGTCCAGGGCGATGCTCAGGTGCCAGGCGGCGCTGGTGACCCAGTCGGGTCGCTCGGTGAGCATCGCGGGCCGGACCAGGGACCAGGCTTGGTGGGCGAGTTCCCGCACCGGCTCGGCGGTGAGCGGCGCGTAGGCCGGGAGGGTGCCGGCGGGCTCGGCGGTCTTGTCGGTGGGTTCGACGCCGCGGGCGCGCAGGTCGTCGTAGACGGTGTCGCGGGAGACATCGGCGGCGCGGGCGAGTTCGGCGACGGTGCGGGTGCCCGCCCACCAGGCGGCGGCCATTAGATCGGCGCGGTTGTCGGCGAGGCGGTCGCGGCGGGTGGCCCAACCGCGCAGGGCGGCCAGTGCGGCGCCGCGCACGTCCGTCGGTTCGGTGTCGAGTGGGTCGACAGTGGAGTCCATGCCCCACACGCTATGTCGACTCACTCGACATGTCGACCGATTCGACACTTTCGAGTCTTCCCGGGAAGCGGAGTTGACGACTCCTCATGTCCGTTTTATCGCCTCGGATATGGCACGTTATCCGAGGCGACATGACATCGCATCGACTGCACCACGAGAGGCGTGCAGAATTCTCGCCGAGTTCTACAGAGTTCTCCATCGACGACTGTGGGAGCCCCTGGCAGACTTGTGCGCCATATAGAACCCACATAGAACGCGGCAAGGATCGCCCGGAGGGCTCATGAGGATCGTTATCGAGGGAGCGTCACCTGAGTTCGAGCGCAAGCTCCTCGACCTGCTCGCCGCGCACCGTGACGAACTGGCTGTCGCCGTCGACACGGAGTGGAGCACCGAGCGCGCCGCCCGGTACCTGCAGACCCTCCCGGCTGCAGCACGCCGCTTCCTGGAGTTCGTCGTCAATGCCAAGGGGCACGCCGACGCCGAAGCACTGCGCTCCGAGTTCGGATCCCTGCGCGGACCGACCATCGCACTGTCACGTGCCATGCCGCGCGGGGTGAGAGCGGGCTGGTGGCCCGAGGGCACCCCCGCCCCGATCCAGCCCATCTACGACCCATCCAATCCCTCCTGGCAGCGGGCCGTCGCGTACGTCATGGACAAGAAGGTGCTCGCCGTCTTTGGCGAAGCGTTGTGGGCGATCACCGGCCACGGACCGGGCATCGGCCCCGACGACATCGCTCAGCTGGAGGAAGAGCGCCAGCGAGATGAGGAAGAGCGCGCGGCCCGGGAGGAAGCACTGACGAAGGAGTTTGAGGCCGTAGAAGGGGAGATCGAGGATGAGGGAGAGCACCCGGCCACGACCGGCTGGCCCGACGACGACGCCCCACTGACTCCCGCCCCTGGCTGGGGGCCCGCTGACGGTGCCCCGAGGGCCCTGGGTGGCAACTCCGGCGGAGGCGACAAGTGACACCGAAGTTAGCGGGTTGCGCGCCTAACCCCCTGCGCCCGCAAAGTCGGCGCAGCCCGTCCGAGAGACGGGCCGTACCGACTATTTGGAGGTCCCCCGTGTGCCCCGCCTGCGACGCAGTCCACTCCGTCCGAACCACGGAGTGAGGCCCGTATCCCGGCATCTCCCGCCAGCACTTCGGCAAGTTGCTCGAGAACTTGCGCCGCGCTGGGAGGCGGCCCGTGAGTCCGCGCGCGCCGAGCGGCGGGGCGGTGCCCGCCGACGGGCCCGTGGTGCCGGGCGCAGGCAGAAGCTGGTCTTCACAGACAGGCTGCTGGTCACCCTCGTGTACCTGCGGCTCGGGGTGCCGCACGCCGCAGTGGCCGAGCTGTACGGCGTGGACCGCTCCACCGTCTCCGGCGGGATCCGTGAAGTCCGTGCCCTGCTCGCCGCCCGAGGCTTCGCCGTCCCCGACCGCCCAGGGCTGCGCATCCGCACCCTGGAGGACCTCTTCGCCTACGCCGAGTCCGAGAACATCACAGTGTGCATGGACGGAACCGAAGTCCAAGCCGGCCGCCCCCAGGCGGGACGACCGGGCCGTAAGGCGTTCGTCTCGGGCAAGAAGAAGCAGAACACCATCAAGACCACCACCTTCAGCGACCACCAGGGCCGCGCCCTCTTCTCCGGCGTCATGCGCCCGGGCCGCATGCATGATCAAACTGCGGTGCGAACCGAGGGCATCGCCGAGCTGTTCCACCAGCATCCCGACGTGAAAGCCGAGGTGGACGAGGGCTACCGCGGGTACCCCAATTTCACCCCCGGTCGTTACCGGCGACCTTTCGCCGCACCCACGGCGTCACCTACTGAGGTTGAACTCGTGGTGTCGTGCTGTTGTCAGGCGGGTCTGATGGTCAGTCCGGTCTCGGCGAGGCAGCCGTCTATGAGGTGGCTGCGG
>NZ_JBFAMH010000042.1:0-40723 GCF_040656475.1 Streptomyces sp. NPDC049915 | reverse complement strand
GGTCCGGCCGCCCGTTTCCGACGAGGGGCGCCCTGTGCCGGTGCCGGCCGCTGCGGGCGGACACCCCCCACCCCGTCCCCTTCCCGCCGTACGCGAGTGCACCACGCCGTGGCGCGCGCCTTCAGCGAGCTGCGGGCGGCCGCCTCACGGGTGGGCAGGGGGTCCCCCTGCTCGAAGGGCCGGCCCCGGCTGACGGTGGCCGGCCAACGCCGGGCACCGGATACCGCACCGTCACCCCTCCCCCGTCACCGCCCGGCGCGGCAGCGCGACCGTCAGGGTTGCGCAGGCGATGAACGTCGCCGTGACCCAGGGCATCGCCGTGGTGAGGGCGTCGGTCAGGCCGTGGGTGGTGTGGCCGAAGAACACCGTGCCGATCGCCGCCGCGCCCAGCGCGCCCCCGAACTGCTGGGCCGTGGAGAAGATGCCGGACGCGCCGCCGGCGAGGTCGGCCGGTACGGCGGACAGGACCACGTTGACCAGGGGCACGACGAGGAAGCCGAGGCCGGCGCCGGCCATGAGGAGGCCGGGGACCAGCGGCCACGCACCCGTGTGCGTGCCGGAGGCGTCCGTGACGGCCGCCCAGACCCAGCCGAAGCCGCCGGCCATCATCAGCGCGCCCGCGCCCAGCACCACCCGGCCGTACTTCACCGCGAGGGAGTCCGCGACGGGCGCGGTGAGGAAGCCGCCGGCCGAGAAGGCCACCGTCACCAGTCCGGCCTGCATCGGCGTGTAGCGCTCCGCGGCCTGCAGCCAGATCGCGAAGACCAGGAAGAAGCCCTGCATGCCGATGGAGAAGAGGAGTTGGACCAGGACGCCGAAGGAGAACGCGGGGAGTTTGAAGGCGCGGGCCGGGAGGAGGGGGGTGATGTGGGTCGTGCGGCGGCGCTCCTCGGCGATCGCGAGCGCCGCGACCGCGCAGACGCCCGCGGCCAGGCACAGCCAGCCCCACAGCGGCCAGCCGTTCTCGCGGCCCTGTACCAGCGGCAGCACGATCGCCACCAGGCCGGCCGCGAGGAGCACGCTGCCGAAGACGTCGGGGCGTCCGGCCGAGCGCTCCTTCGTGGGCGGCACCAGCAGCAGACCGCCGATGAACGTCGCCACCGCGATGGGCACGTTCACGAGGAACACCGAGCGCCAGCCCCAGCCGAACAGGTCGGCGTCGGTCAGCAGGCCGCCCAGCAGCAGGCCCACCGCGGAGGCGAAGCCGGACACCGCGCCGTACATCCCGAAGGCGGCGCCGCGCTCCTCGCCGGCGAAGAGGGTGCGGAACGAGCCGATCACCTGGGGGACGAGGACGGCTGCCATGACGCCCTGCACGGCGCGTGCGGTGATCAGCTGGTCCGGCGACTGAGCGATGCCGCAGGCCAGGCTCGCCAGGCCGAAGCCCGCGGTGCCGGCGAGGAACAGGCCGCGGCGGCCGTAGCGGTCGCCGAGGTGGCCGGAGACGATCAGCGTGGCGCCGAAGCCGAGCAGGTAGGCCGAGACCAGCCATTGGAGATCTCCGGCCGAGGCATGGAGGTCGCGGCCGATGGAGGGGACGGCGACGTTGACGATGGTGACGTCGAGGAGGTCCATCAGGGCGGCGGTCATCATCACGACGGCGGCCGCCCAGCGGCGGGGGTGGGGCTGCGAGGTGGTGGTGGGTGGGGGTGTGGTCAGGGACGGTGAGTTGGACATGGTCGCTCCCCGGATTGATTATTTCGTTCGGACTAACGAAAGAGTTGCAGGGGTGTCGGGGTGAGCGCAAGTCATTCGTTCGGGCGAACTAAATTTTTAGTAGGGTGGGAGCATGTCGGACGAGAAGCGCGCGGAGACTCTGGGACGGCTCATGGCCGTCGGCCGTGAGCACAGCGGCGTCACGGTGATGTTCCACTCGGCGATCGCCGCCAAGCAGGGGCTGAACGCGACCGAGGAGAAGACCCTCGACCTGCTGGAGCGGCACGGCCCGCTCACCGCCAAGGACCTCGCGCGGCTGACCGGGCTGGCCCCCGCCTCCGTCACCGGGCTGGTGGACCGCCTGGAGTCCAAGGGGTTCGCCCGGCGCGTCAAGCACCCCACGGACAAGCGCCGGGTGCTGGTGGAGCTGAACGCGGACCGGGTCGGTGAGCTCGCCGTGTTCTTCGAGGACTGGGCCCGGGACATCGTCGAGGCGTGCGAGGAGTTCAGCACCGAGGAACTGGACACCGTCGTGCGGTTCCTGGCGGTGATGGCGGAGCGCCAGCGCGCTGCGGCGGCCCGGCTCACCGGTTCCTGAGGGAGCGCCAGGGGCCTGATCAGGCCGGGCGCACGATGCCCTGGGCGCGGGCGGCCGCCAGCCACTGCGGGAACTCCCCCACCAGCCGGTCGTACAGCTCGGCGTCGGAGACCGTGCGCGGGTTTGTGCCGGCGGGGAAGAAGCCGGCGTTGTCGACCGCCCGCCTGTCCGGTACGGCGAGGTCGTCGAGCTTGCGCAGGAAGTCGAACTGCTTGCTGTGCGGGTCGCCGAACCCGACGAACTGCCAGAACAGCGGCAGCCGCGCCGCCTTGCACAGGTAGCGCTCCGCGGCGAGCTTGTCGGTCGGGCCGCCGTCGGTCTGGAAGACCACCAGGGCGGGGTCCTTGGCGCCGCTGTCGAGGTAGTGGTCGATGACGGCGTCCATCGCCGAGTGGTAGCTCGTCCTGCCCATGTGGCCGAGTCCGGCCACGATCCGGTCGATCCGGCCCTGGTGGTCGGCGAGCGCGATGTCGGTGACGGCGTCGACGTCCGTGGAGAAGAAGACGACCGGCACGCTGCCGTCGTCGTCGAGGTGCGCGGACAGGCCCAGTACGCGGTCGGCGAGCGCCTGCACGCTGCCGTCCCGGTAGTACGGCTTCATGGAGCCCGAGTGGTCGACCACGAGGTAGACGGCCGCCCTCAGGCCGTCCAGGCCGTGCTTGGTGAGCGAGATCCCGGCGTTCTTGTAGAGGCTGACCAGCGCGGGTGCGCTCTCCTCCACCTTGGTCAGACTGATCGCGGCCACGCGCTTCTCCCCCTCGGCTTCGTGGTTCCGGTGGGGCGAGGGTATGTCACGCGCGCCCCTGGCATCCCGCCCTCCACAGGCGTTCGTTATTTTGTTCGCCGCCGTCCCCACCGGCTCACCGTCCGTCCCATCTCTGTGAGGAGCCGGCGTGGAACCCGAGTCCACCGTCACCACCTGCTACCGCCACCCCAAGGTGGAGTCCTACGTCCGCTGCACCCGCTGCGAGAGGTTCATCTGCCCGGACTGCATGCGCGAGGCGGCGGTGGGCCACCAGTGCGTGGAGTGCGTGAAGGAGGGCGCGCGCTCGGTGCGGCAGGCCCGTACGGTCGTGGGCGGCCGGGTGCCCGCGGCGCCGGTGCTCACCTGCGTGCTGATCGGGCTGAACGTGCTCGCGTATCTGGGCGAGCTGGTGCGGCCGGGGATCGTGGAGCGGTTCTCGATGCTCGGGGCCCGGCTGGTCGGCCCGGACGGCGGCTACTACGTCTACGACAGCGGCTTCCCGGGCGGCTACCACGCCCAGGGTGTCGTGGCCGGCGAGTGGGAGCGGCTGCTGACCGGCGCGTTCCTGCATCTGCCGCCGACCGAGGGCGCGTTCGGGATCGCCCACATCGTGATGAACATGTTCGCGCTGTGGCAGATCGGCCGCGTCGCGGAGGCGCTGCTCGGCCGGGTCCGCTATCTGGCGCTGTATCTGCTGTCCGCGCTCGGCGGTTCGGTGCTGGAACTGCTCATCGCCGACCCGGCGACCGAGTCGGTGGGCGCCTCGGGTGCCGTCTTCGGGCTCGGCGCGGCGTACTACGTCCTGGCCCGGCGCATGGGCGGCGACCCCGGGCAGGTCAACCGGTTCATGGGGATGCTGCTGCTGTGGATGCTGGTCTCCGCCGGTCTGACGTCCTGGCAGGGCCACCTCGGCGGCCTGCTGACCGGCGGTGCGCTGACCCTGGCGTACGCCTACGCGCCCCGCAACCGCTACCGCGCCCTGGTTCAGGCGGGCGCCTGTGTGGCGCTGCTGGCGCTGCTCGCGCTGTGCGCGTGGGGCAAGTTCGTCGAGCTGACGTCGGTCACGGCGTGAGGGTGATCGGAGGGACACCCCGGGCCCGGGCGGAGTCGTGCCGGGTGCCGTAGGTGTGCGGAGAAAGGCGACGGCGCCTGCCCAGGGTCCGGTCGGGGACAGGGCAGGCGCCGTCTGTGTTCCGCACGCCGTTGTACGGGACGTTCTTAAGGGCCGTCAGACCGCCAGGGCGCGGTCCGTCGGGCGGATCGGGGCCGGCAGGTCGCTGGCTCCGGTCAGGTGGCGGTCGACGCCGCGGGCGGCCGAGCGGCCCTCCGCGATCGCCCACACGATCAGGGACTGGCCACGGCCGGCGTCACCGGCGACGAAGACACCGGGGACGTTCGTCTGGAAGTCGGCGTCGCGGGCGATGTTACCGCGTTCGTCGAGGTCCAGGCCGAACTGCTCCACCAGGCCGTTGTCCCGGTCGGTGCCGGTGAAGCCCATCGCGAGGGTGACCAGCTGGGCCGGGATCTTGCGCTCGGTGCCCGGCTTGGAGGTCAGCTTGCCGTCGACGAACTCGACTTCACTCAGGTGCAGCCACTGCACGTTGCCGTCCTCGTCGCCCTCGAAGTGGGTGGTGGAGGCGGCGTAGATCCGCTCGCCGCCCTCTTCGTGGGCCGAGGTGACCTTGTACAGGATCGGGAAGGTCGGCCACGGCTGGTTCGTCGGGTGCCGCTCCTCGCTGGGGCGGGGCATGATCTCCAGCTGCGTGACGGAGGCCGCGCCCTGGCGGTGGGCGGTGCCCACGCAGTCGGCACCGGTGTCGCCGCCGCCGATGACGACGACGTGCTTGCCCTCGGCGGAGATCGGGGGCGCCACGAAGTCGCCCTCCTGGACCTTGTTCGCCAGGGGCAGGTACTCCATGGCCTGGTAGATGCCCTTGAGCTCTCGGCCCGGCACCGGCAGGTCGCGCGCGGTGGTGGCGCCCACGGCCAGCACGACCGCGTCGTACCGCTTCTTCAGGTCCGTGGCCTTCAGGTCGCGGCCGATCTCGATGCCGGTGCGGAAGCGGGTGCCCTCCGCGCGCATCTGCTCGATACGGCGGTTGATGTGCCGCTTCTCCATCTTGAACTCGGGGATGCCGTAGCGGAGGAGACCTCCGACGCGGTCCGCGCGCTCGTAGACGGCGACGGTGTGGCCGGCCCGGGTGAGCTGCTGGGCGGCGGCCAGGCCCGCGGGGCCCGAGCCGACGACGGCGACGGTCTTGCCGGACAGGCGCTCGGGGATCTGGGGGGCGACGTCCCCGGTCTCCCACGCCTTGTCGATGATCGAGACCTCGACGTTCTTGATGGTGACCGGCGGCTGGTTGATGCCGAGCACGCACGCCGACTCGCAGGGAGCCGGGCACAGGCGGCCGGTGAACTCCGGGAAGTTGTTGGTGGCGTGCAGACGCTCCTGCGCGGCCGACCAGTCCTCGCGGTAGGCGTAGTCGTTCCACTCGGGGATGAGGTTCCCGAGCGGACAGCCGTTGTGGCAGAACGGGATGCCGCAGTCCATGCAGCGGCTGGCCTGCTTGCTGATGATCGGCAGCAGGGAGCCGGGGACGTAGACCTCGTTCCAGTCCTTGACGCGCTCTTCGGCCGGACGGGACTTGGCGACCTCGCGGCCGTGGTTCAAAAAGCCCTTCGGGTCAGCCATTGATCGCCGCCTCCATCATCTTCTCGGTGATCTCGGTCTCCGACAGACCGGCTCGCTCGGCGGCGTCCTTGGCGGCGAGCACTGCCTTGTACGTGCTGGGGATGATCTTGCTGAAGCGCTCGACGGCGGTGTCCCAATCGGCCAGGAGCTTCGCGGCGACGGTGGAGCCGGTCTCCTCCTGGTGGCGGCGCACGACGTCGTGCAGCCACTGCTTGTCCGTCTCGTCCAGCGCCTCGACCGCGTCGATGTTGCCGACGTTGACGTTGTCGCGGTCCAGGTCGATGACGTACGCGATGCCACCGGACATGCCGGCCGCGAAGTTGCGGCCCGTCTCGCCGAGGACGACGGCGTGACCGCCCGTCATGTACTCGCAGCCGTGGTCGCCCACGCCCTCGGAGACGACCAGCGCACCGGAGTTGCGCACGCAGAAGCGTTCGCCGGTCTTGCCACGCAGGAACATCTCGCCGCCGGTCGCGCCGTAGCCGATGGTGTTGCCGGCGATGACGCTGTACTCGGCGAGGTGGTCGGCGCCCCGGTCCGGGCGGACGACGATCCGGCCGCCGGACAGGCCCTTGCCGACGTAGTCGTTGGCGTCGCCCTCCAGGCGCAGCGTGACACCGCGCGGCACGAAGGCGCCGAAGGACTGGCCGGCGGAGCCGGTGAAGGTGATGTCGATGGTGTCGTCGGGCAGACCCGCACCGCCGAACTTCTTCGTCACCTCGTGGCCGAGCATGGTGCCGACCGTGCGGTTGATGTTGCGGATGGCGACCTGGGCGCGGACCGGCTGTGCGTCCGTCGCGCTCCCGGCGGCCAGCGCGTCGGCGGCCAGCTTGATCAGCTCGTTGTCGAGGGCCTTCTCCAGGCCGTGGTCCTGGGCGATGACCTGGTGGCGGACCGCGCCCTGGGGCAGCTCGGGCACGTGGAACAGCGGGTAGAGGTCCAGGCCCTGGGCCTTCCAGTGGTCCACCGCGCGCTCGACGTCCAGCACCTCGGCGCGGCCGACGGCCTCCTCGATGGAACGGAAGCCCAGCTCGGCGAGCAGCTCGCGGACCTCCTGCGCGATGAACCGGAAGAAGTTCACCACGTGCTCGGCCTTGCCGGCGAAGCGGTCGCGCAGCACCGGGTTCTGGGTGGCGATGCCGACCGGGCAGGTGTCCAGGTGGCACACGCGCATCATCACGCAGCCGGAGACGACGAGCGGAGCGGTCGCGAAACCGAACTCCTCGGCGCCCAGCAGCGCGGCGATGACCACGTCACGGCCGGTCTTGAGCTGGCCGTCGGTCTGCACGACGATCCGGTCGCGCAGGCCGTTGAGCAGCAGGGTCTGCTGGGTCTCGGCGAGGCCGAGCTCCCAGGGACCGCCGGCGTGCTTGAGCGAGGTCAGCGGGGAAGCGCCCGTGCCGCCGTCGTGGCCGGAGATCAGCACGACGTCCGCATGCGCCTTGGACACACCGGCCGCGACCGTGCCGACGCCGACCTCGGAGACCAGCTTGACGTGAATCCGCGCCTGCGGGTTCGCGTTCTTCAGGTCGTGGATCAGCTGGGCGAGGTCCTCGATGGAGTAGATGTCGTGGTGCGGCGGCGGGGAGATCAGGCCGACACCCGGCGTCGAGTGACGGGTCTTGGCGACCCACGGGTAGACCTTGTGGCCGGGCAGCTGGCCGCCCTCGCCGGGCTTGGCGCCCTGGGCCATCTTGATCTGGATGTCGTCCGCGTTGACCAGGTACTCGGAGGTCACGCCGAAGCGGCCGGAGGCCACCTGCTTGATCGCCGAGCGGCGCGCCGGGTCGTACAGGCGCTCCGGGTCCTCGCCGCCCTCACCGGTGTTGGACTTGCCGCCCAGCTGGTTCATGGCGATGGCGAGGGTCTCGTGCGCCTCCTGCGAGATGGAGCCGTACGACATGGCGCCCGTGGAGAAGCGCTTGACGATCTCGGAGACGGGCTCGACCTCGTCGATCGGGATCGGTCCGCGGCCGGACTTGAAGCCGAACAGGCCGCGCAGCGTCATCAGGCGCTCGGACTGCTCGTTCACGCGGTCCGTGTACTTCTTGAAGATGTCGTAGCGGCCGGTGCGCGTGGAGTGCTGGAGGCGGAAGACCGTCTCCGGGTCGAACAGGTGCGGCTCGCCCTCGCGGCGCCACTGGTACTCGCCGCCGATCTCCAGCGCGCGGTGCGCCGGGGCGATGCCCGAGGCCGGGTAGGCCTTGGCGTGGCGGGCGGCGACCTCCTTGGCGATGACGTCGATGCCGACGCCGCCGATCTTGGTGGTGGTGCCGTTGAAGTACTTCTCGACGAAGGTCTCGTCCAGGCCGACGGCCTCGAAGACCTGGGCGCCGCGGTAGGAGGCGACGGTGGAGATGCCCATCTTGGACATGACCTTCAGCACGCCCTTGCCGAGGGCGTAGATCAGGTTCTTGATGGCCTTCTCGGGCTCCAGGCCGTTGAGGAAGGTGCCCGCGCGCAGCAGGTCCTCGACCGACTCCATCGCCAGGTAGGGGTTGACGGCGGCGGCGCCGTAGCCGATGAGCAGGGCGACGTGGTGGACCTCGCGGACGTCGCCGGCCTCGACCAGCAGGCCCACCTGGGTGCGCTGCTTGGTGCGGATGAGGTGGTGGTGGACGGCCGAGGTGAGCAGCAGCGACGGGATCGGCGCGTGCTCGGCGTCCGAGTGGCGGTCCGAGAGGACGATCAGGCGAGCGCCGTTCTCTATGGCGGCGTCGGCCTCGGCGCAGATCTCGTCGATGCGGGCGGCCAGGGCCTCGCCGCCGCCGTGCACCCGGTACAGGCCGGAGAGGGTCGCGGCCTTGAAGCCGGGCATGTCGCCGTCGGCGTTGATGTGGATGAGCTTGGCCAGCTCGTCGTTGTCGATCACCGGGAAGGGCAGGGTGACCGAGCGGCACGAGGCGGCCGTCGGCTCCAGCAGGTTGCCCTCGGGGCCCAGCGAAGAGCGCAGGGAGGTGACCAGTTCCTCGCGGATGGCGTCCAGCGGAGGGTTGGTGACCTGTGCGAACAGCTGGGTGAAGTAGTCGAAGAGCAGGCGCGGGCGCTCGGACAGGGCCGCGATCGGGCTGTCGGTGCCCATGGAGCCGATCGGCTCGGCGCCGGCGCGGGCCATCGGGGCGAGGATGACGCGCAGCTCCTCCTCGGTGTAACCGAAGGTCTGCTGGCGGCGGGTGACCGAGGCGTGGGTGTGGACGATGTGCTCGCGCTCGGGCAGGTCGCCCAGCTCGATCTCACCGGTCTCCAGCCACTCGGCGTACGGATTCTCGGCGGCGAGCTGCGCCTTGATCTCGTCGTCCTCGACGATGCGGTGCTCGGCGGTGTCGACGAGGAACATCCGGCCGGGCTGCAGGCGGCCCTTGCGGACGACCTTCGCGGGGTCGATGTCGAGGACGCCGACCTCGGAGCCGAGGACGACGAGGCCGTCGTCGGTGACCCAGTAGCGGCCGGGGCGCAGACCGTTGCGGTCGAGCACGGCGCCGACCTGGGTGCCGTCGGTGAAGGTGACGCAGGCGGGGCCGTCCCAGGGCTCCATCATCGTGGAGTGGAACTGGTAGAAGGCGCGCCGGGCCGGGTCCATGGAGTCGTGGTTCTCCCACGCCTCGGGGATCATCATCAGCACGGAGTGCGGCAGCGAACGGCCGCCGAGGTGCAGGAGTTCGAGCACTTCGTCGAAGGACGCGGAGTCGGAGGCGTCGGGCGTACAGACCGGGAAGATCCGCTCGAGGGTCTTCCCGGAGGAGCCGAACAGGTCCGAGACCAGCTGCGACTCGCGGGCGCGCATCCAGTTGCGGTTGCCCTTGACGGTGTTGATCTCACCGTTGTGGGCGACGAAGCGGTAGGGGTGCGCGAGCGGCCACGACGGGAAGGTGTTCGTGGAGAAGCGCGAGTGGACGAGCGCGATCGCGGAGGCGAAGCGGCGGTCGGACAGGTCCGGGAAGAAGGGCTCGAGCTGGCCGGTGGTCAGCATGCCCTTGTAGACGATGGTCCGCGCGGAGAGCGACGGGAAGTAGACGCCCGCCTCGCGCTCGGCGCGCTTGCGCAGCACGAACGCCTTGCGGTCCAGGGCGATGCCCGTGGCAGGTACTGCGGCGCCGTCGGTGACGAAGAGCTGGCGGAAGAGGGGCATGGTGGAGCGGGCGGTGGCGCCCAGCAGCTCCGGGGCGACCGGGACCTCGCGCCAGCCGAGGACGGTCAGGCCCTCGTCGGCGGCGATCGTCTCGATCTGTGAGACGGCGTCGGCGGCGCCGTCCTCCGGGAGGAAGGCGATGCCGGCGGCGTAGGCACCGGCCTCGGGCAGCTCGAATCCGGCCACCTCGCGGAAGAACGCGTCGGGGACCTGGGAGAGGATGCCCGCGCCGTCGCCCGAGTCGGGCTCGGAGCCGGTGGCACCGCGGTGCTCCAGGTTGCGCAGGACCGTCAGGGCCTGCTCGACCAGCGTGTGGGACGCCTCGCCGGTGAGGGTGGCGACGAAGCCGACGCCGCAGGCGTCGTGCTCGTTGCGGGGGTCGTACATACCCTGCGCAGCAGGGCGAGCATCCATGAAGGACCAGTTCGAGCGGTCCGTGGAATGCTGGGACGGCTGGCGCGGCGTACGCATCGGCTCTCCCGTCGTCGTCAAGTGGCTGGGGGCACCTCCCAGGCCTTCAGGCTCTGGGGGAGCAAGTGCCGAGGGACGACGTTGGCCCTCTGCGTGTCTCAAAATTTCGTGCAGGTTACATGATGGAGCGGTTCTCGGGAACCGGATACTCCGTTCCAACATGCGGACGCCGCGCGGGTGCTCGGGCGGGGGGTGACGCGACCCTGCGGCGGAAAGTATGGGGCCCGGCACGGACAGATCGGTGTCCGTCGGACCGGTGACCGGGACGGGCGTCGTCGCACGCCCCGGGGGGCGCGCCGCAGGCCTCATTGCCCACAGCGCGTACGGCTCATGCCCCGCGGTCACACTGCCGAAACCAGCGGGTAATGGAGAACTTATGCGGCCCATCGCATAAGTACCAGCCGCGTCATCCTACGGCCGTTCCGAACAGGCTGCCCAGGGCGTACGTCACACCGGCCGCGGCACCACCCAGGACAAGCTGGCGCAAACCGCTGTACCACCAGCTGCGCGCGGTCACCTTGGCGACCACCGCACCACAGGCGAACAGCCCGAACAGCGCGAGCAGCAGGGCCGGCCACAGCACGGTCGCGCCGAGCAGATACGGCGCCACGGGCAGCAGGGCACCAAGCGCGAAGGAACCGAACGAGGACACGGCCGCGACCAGCGGCGACGGCAGATCGCCCGGGTCGATGCCCAGCTCCTCGCGGGCGTGGATCTCCAGCGCCTGCTCGGGGTCCTTCGACAGCTGCCGGGCGACCTCGCGGGCCAGCTCCGGCTCCACGCCCCGCGCCTGGTACAGGGCGGCCAGCTCCGCCTCCTCGTCCGCGGGGTGCTTGCGCAGCTCGCGGCGCTCGACGTCCAGTTCGGCCTCGACCAGCTCACGCTGGGAGGCGACCGAGGTGTACTCGCCGGCCGCCATCGAGAAGGCGCCGGCGGCCAGGCCCGCGAGCCCGGTCAGCACGATTGTGTGCTGACCGACGGAGCCGCCCGCGACACCGGTCATCAGGGCCAGGTTGGAGACCAGTCCGTCCATCGCACCGAAGACGGCGGGGCGCAGCCACCCTCCGTTGACGTCACGGTGGGTGTGGTTGTCGCGGTGCGCCTCGTGCAGCGCCGCCCGGGTCTCGATGATGGCCATTGCGGTCCCCCAAGAAAGCTAAGGCAAAGCTAAGTCTGGATAGATTCCAACTTCCGACAACGCCAAATCTATGCCAGGTGATTCCCTCGCCGCCAGCAAGGAAAGGCTGGGCTAACCTGCGGTTTTGCCCGCCGCCCGATGACAGCCGACCGGGTGACACCGGGCCCGCACGCGCGGGGCGTGACGTCCGCCGTGGCACACCTGACGCAAGGGGCTGCACGCCCTCGACGGGACTGTCGGGAGGTGACGCCGTCATGGCCTCGATCCGTGAGCGGGCCCGTGGCGCCCTGCTCGGCCTGGCCGTGGGCGACGCCCTCGGGGCGCCCGCGGAGAACCTCAAGCCCTCCGAGATCCGCGCCCGCTGGGGCCGCATCACCGGATTCGTCGCCGCCGAGCCGGCCGGCACCGACGACACCGAGTACGCGATCTTCTCCGGACTGCTGCTGGTCCGGCACGGCTCGGCCCTGACCCCGGCCGATGTGGAGGCGGCCTGGCACGAGTGGATCGCCGACCGCGCCGAAGGCCCCTTCCGCGGCGCGGGGTTCAGCGAGCGCGGCACCCTGGAGAACCTGCGCCGGGGCCTGGCAGCGCCCATCTCCGCCCAGCACCGGCACGCCTGGAGCGACGGGCTCGCCATGCGCGCGGCGGCGTCCGGGGTGCACGCCGCGGGCCGCCCGGCGGAGGCGGCACGGCTCGCCGCGATCGACGGCTCGGTCAGCCACGAGGGCGAGGGCATCTACGGCGGCCAGGCGGTCGCGGCCGGGGTCGCGGCGGCGATGGGCGGTGCCGCGCCGGAGGCGGTGGTCGCGGCCGCGCTCACCGTCGTACCGGACGACTCCTGGACGGCTCGCTCCCTGCGGCGCGCGGTCATCGCCGCCCACCGCGGTGAACGCGCGGTGCGCACCGCCGTCGTCATCGGCGGCTACCCCTGGACCGACCTCGCCCCCGAGGCGGTCGCCCTCGCCTTCGGCGCGTACGCGGCGGCCGACGGCGACTTCCGCGACGCGGTGCTCACCGCCGTCAACATGGGGCGCGACGCGGATACGACGGCGGCGGTGGCCGGCGCTCTGGCGGGCGCGACGCAGGGAGTGGCGGCGATCCCGGCCGACTGGGCGGCGGGGATCGGCCCGGCCCGGGGCAGCTGCCTGCCGGCGATGAAGGGGCGGCATGTGCTGGAGGTGGCGGACCTGCTGGTGGAGGTCGCCTCTCCGGGGGCGGGCGGGGACGAGGAGGCCGAGAGGACCGCGCAGGCCGGGGAACCCGGCGCGTGGGCGGCGCGGGTCGTGGTGCCGGACCTCGTCCCGGACACGGTGCCGGACTATGTCCCCGAGAAGGTGCCGCACTACGGCCCCGACAAGGTGCTGGACGAGGTGCGCGGCTCCCTCGCGCCCGCCTCTCCCCCGGCCGAGCCGGCCGGCGGAGGGGCGCCGCCCCGCGGGTCCCGGGCGCCGAACCCTCTCGTACCGGCGATGGATCCCGGTGAGCCCGACGAGGTGAAGCCGTGACGCGCCGTATCGAAGGACTGCTCCTCGGGCTCGCCGCCGGAGACGCGGCCGGATGGCCCGCCGCCCGGCACCGCGCCGCGCGGATGCCGGAGTGGACCCGGCGGCTCACCCGCGAGCTGGACACCTTCGCCGAGCAGAACGCCACGACCACCCTGCCCGTCCCCATCTCCCTCAACCAGCCGCCGGAGCCACTGCGCCTCGGCCCCTCCGACGACGCCGAGTGGGCGGCGTTCGCCGCCGAGGCGGTGCTGCGGGCCGGTGACGACCACGCCCTCGGCGACCTCAGCCGGGAACGCCGGGTGCGCACCGCGCTGGACCTGACCTGGACCGCCGTGGCCGCCGAGGTCGCCGCCGCCGCGGAGCGCGCCGCCGAGATCGAGTCCGCCGTCCTGCCCCTGCGCGCCCGTATCTCCGTGCGCGCGGGCCTCGGCAACCTGGCCGCCGGACTGCGCCCGCCCGCCACCGGACACGACAACCCGCACTACTTCGACGACGCGGCCTGCGTGCGCGCCTGCGTCCTGGCCGCCGCCCACGTCGGCGACTCCCGAGCCGCCGCCGACCTCGCCGAGTTCGACGCCCGCTACACCCAGGACGGCGACGGCGTGCACGGCGCCCGGGCGATGGCGGCGGCCCTCGCGCTGGCCCTGACCGGCGCCGACACCGGCACCTGCGTGACCGCCGCCCTCGGCGAACTCCCCCCGGACACCGAGATCGGCCGCAACGCCCGGCACGCGCTCGCCCTCGCGCGCGACGCCGGCAGTGCCTTCGCGCTGGTCCCGCCGCTGGAGCACCAGATCGTCGACCACGTCTACAGCTACGGCATCGCCGCCGCCGAGACCGTGCCGGTCGCCCTCGCGCTGGCCAGCGCCGCGGACGGCCGCATCGCCGTCGCCGTGCCGGCGGCCGCCTGTCTGTCCCGGGTCGCGGACTCCGCCCCGGCTCTCACCGGCGCCCTCACCGGCGCGCTCGGCGGTGCGGAGGCGATCCCGGAGACCTGGCGCGCCGCCTGCCGCACCCTCACCGGCTGCGCCCTGCCCCGTCTGACCGGCACCGACCTGGTGGAACTCGCCGAGCTGCTGGAAGCCGCGCAACCGGCCCTGCCGGGAGGATGATTCGGCACATGACGCCCAAAGGAGAAGAAAGCCCAGGGCCCGTGGCCCTGGCGGAGCGGATCACCGGGGCCCTCGTCGGCGCCGCCGTCGGTGACGCCCTCGGCGGCCCGGTCGAGGGCTACTCCCCCGACCAGATCACCGAACGTCACGGCGGCCGCATCCACGGCATCGTCGGCCCCTGGCACGGCGACGCCTGGCGCACCGCCCGCCCCCTCGCGCCGTACCACAAGGGCGACGGGCACGTCACGGACGACACCCTGATGACCCACGCACTGGTCAGGGTGTACGCCACGGTCCGCGACCACCTGGACGCCTACGCGGTCGCCGACCACCTGGTCCCGGACCTGATGACCACCCCGCGCTGGATCCCGGAGCTGGAGGCGGAGGCGCTGCCCCTGCAGCGGATCTTCCTCGCCGAGAAGTGGCTGGTCGCCCGACTGCACTACGGCCATGTCGACCCCCGCGAGGCCGGCGTCGGCAACCTCGTGAACTGCGGCGCCGCGATGTACATGGCCCCGGTCGGCCTGGTCAACGCGGCGAACCCGGCCGCCGCGTACGCCGAGGCGCTGGACGTGGCGGGCGCCCACCAGTCGTCGTACGGCCGGGAGGCGGCCGGTGTCTTCGCCGCGGCCGTGGCGGCGGCCTGCGCTCCGGGCGCGACACCGGAGTCCGTGGTCCGCGCCTGCCTGGGCCTGGCCAAGGACGGCACCCGGGCGGCGATCGAGGCGGTGTGCGAAGTCGCCGCCCGGTACACCGACTTCGAGTCGGCGCTCGCCCCGCTGCGGGCGGCCGTCGCCCCGTACGACACCGTGGGCCCCGACTACCGCTCCCCCTCGCTGGGCGCCCGCCGCCCGTCCCGGCTGCACGCGATCGAGGAACTGCCCGTCGCGCTGGGGATGGTGCTGGTCGCGCGCGGCGACTACCGGCACGCGGTGCTCGGCGCGGTGAACTACGGCCGCGACTGCGACTCCATCGCGACGATGGCGGGCGCGCTGGCCGGCGCCCTCGGCTCCCCGGTCCCGGAAGACTGGGCGAAGACGGTCGCCGAGGCCAGCCGCCTCGACCTGTGGGAGCCGGCCCGCGCCCTCACCGAGGTCGCCCGGGAGGTCTTCCGGCGGGACGTGGAGCGCCGGCGCGCCCACGAGGAGGCGTTCGCGCGGCTCGGAGGCGCCGGATGCGCCGACTGACCTGGGTCCAGCCCGAGGACCTGATCGGCCACGAGCTGCGCCAGGCGGCGCTGGACGGCCGCGAGCCGAAGGCGATCGCGGCGCGCTGGCGGGCGGCCGGCGGCCCGGACGCCCCCGAGCGGGCCGGGGCCTCCCCGCAGCGCGCCTCCCGCTATCTGCGGCAGCTCGCCGGGGACCTGCTGGACGAACTCGCCGATCTGCCCAGTCGGCTGGACGAGCCGACCGACCTGGAGCGGATCGGACGGCTCTGCCCCGACTGGCCCGCCCCCGCACCCCGTACGCCCCTCACCGCGGAACGGCTGGAGGCCGCCTGGCTCGGCCGGGCCGCCGGCTGCCTGCTCGGCAAGCCCGTCGAGAAACTCCCGCTCGACGGCATCCGCGCGCTCGCCCAGGCGGTCGGCAACTGGCCGCTGAGCACGTGGTTCACCGCCCGCGGTGTCCCCGCCGAACTGCTCGCGGCGCACCCGTGGAACCGCCGCTCGGCCGCCACCTCCCTGGCCGAGACCATCGAGGGCATGCCCGAGGACGACGACCTCAACTACCCTTTGCTGAACCTGCTGTTGCTCCAGCGTCACGGCCGCGCCTTCACCACCGCCGACGTCGCCGGCCTCTGGCTGGACGAACTGGCGCCCGGCCGGGTCTTCACCGCCGAGCGCATCGCCCTGCGCAACCTGCTGCTCGGCCTCGAACCGCCGGAGACCGCCCGCCACCGCAACCCCTTCCGCGAGTGGATCGGCGCGGTGATCCGCGCCGATGTGCACGGCTGGACCAACCCCGGCGACCCGGCGGGCGCCGCCGCACAGGCCCACCGCGACGCCATCCTCAGCCACACCGCGAACGGCGTGTACGCGGCGATGTTCACCGCGGCCACCCTCGCCGCGGCCGCCTCCGGCGCCCAGGACGTGCACGCCTGCCTGCGCACCGGTCTCACGGTGGTCCCGCCCGGCTCCCGGCTGGCGAAGGCGGTCCGGCACGCGGTGCAACTCGCCCACGAGCACGCCGACTTCGACACCGTCGTCGACCGTCTCCACGCCCGTTACGCCTCCACCCACCACTGGGTGCACGCCCTGCCCAACACCGCGCTGACCGCCGCAGCCCTCACCCACGCCGACGGGGACTTCGCCGGGTCCGTCTGCCGGGCGGTGTCGGGCGGCCTGGACACCGACTCCAACGGCGCCACGGCCGGCAGCGTCGCCGGACTGCTCGCCGGTTCCCCCGCCGCGCTGCCCGACCGCTTCACGGCCCCGCTGAAGAACCGGCTCGCCACCTCCGTCGGCGGCTTCGACGGCATCGGCTTCGACGCCCTGGCCCACCTCACGCACCGGGAGGCATCCCGTCCATGACCGACGCCCCGGGAGCCATCCCGTCCATGACCGAGGCCCCGCTCACCGGTCTGCGTGTGCTGGACCTCGCCACCCTCTTCGCCGGGCCCCTCGCGGCCACCTTCCTGGGCGACTTCGGCGCGGAGGTGATCAAGGTCGAGCACCCGGCGAAACCCGACCCGTCCCGCGGCCACGGCCCCGCGAAGGACGGGATCGGCCTGTGGTGGAAAGTGCTCGGCCGCAACAAGCGCACCCTCACCCTCGACCTGTCCACCCCGGGCGGCCGCACCACCCTGCTGCGCCTGGCCGCCGGCGCCGACGTGATCGTGGAGAACTTCCGCCCCGGCACCCTGGAGAAGTGGGACCTCGGCTGGGAGGAGCTGTCCGCCGCCAACCCGCGGCTGGTCCTCGCCCGGGTCACCGCCTTCGGCCAGTTCGGCCCTTACGCCCACCGGCCCGGCTTCGGCACGCTCGCCGAGGCCATGAGCGGCTTCGCCGCGATCACCGGCGAACCGGGCACCCCGCCCACGCTCCCGCCGTTCGGGCTGGCCGACTCCATCGCCGCGCTCGCCACCGCCTACGCGGTGATGACCGCGCTGGCCGCGAGGGAGCGCACCGGCGCCGGACAGGTCGTCGACATGGCGATCATCGAGCCGATCCTGACCGTCCTCGGCCCCCACCCGACCTGGTACGACCAGCTCGGATACGTCCAGGAACGCACCGGCAACCGCTCCGCCAACAACGCCCCGCGCAACACCTACCGCACCGCCGACGGCACCTGGGTGGCCGTCTCCACCTCCGCCCAGTCGGTCGCGGAGCGGGTGATGGAGCTGGTCGGCCGCCCCGAGCTGATCGACGAGCCGTGGTTCGCCACCGGCGACGGCCGCGCCCGCCACGCCGGCCTGCTCGACGAGGCGGTCGGGCGGTGGATCGCCGCCCGACCCCGCGAGGAGGTCCTCGCCGCCTTCGACAAGGCGGAGGCGGCGATCGCCCCCGTGCAGGACGTACGGGAGGTGATGACCGACCCGCAGTACCAGGCACTGTCCACGATCACCACCGTCGACGACCCGGAGCTGGGCCCGCTGCGCATGCAGAACGTCCTGTTCCGGCTGTCCGCCACACCCGGCGCGATCGGCTGGGCCGGCCGCCCGCACGGCGCCGACACCGACGCCGTCCTCACCGAGCTGGGTCTGACCGCGGCCGAGGTGGCCGCGCTGCGCGCCGAGGGCGCCGTATGACGCGCCCGCCGCGCGCCCCGTCCGCCGCTTCCTCACCGGCCGCTTCCGCGCCGGCCGCGTCCCCGCGCACCGGTTTGCCGCGCACCGGTTTCCCGCTCACCTGGATGTACGCCCCCGGTGACCGGCCGCGGGTCGTCGCCAAGGCGCTCGGCTGCGGGGCCGACGTGGTGGTGGTCGACCTGGAGGACGCGGTCGCCCCCGACCGCAAGGAGTACGCCCGCGCCGCCACCGCCGACCTCCTCACCGAGCGGCAGCCGGTGCCGGTGCACGTGCGGATCAACGCCCTGGACGGCCCGCTCGCCGCGGCCGACCTGCGAGCCCTCGCCCCTCTGCCGGGGGTGGCGGGGCTGCGGCTGCCGAAGGTCGGCGGGCCCGAGCAGATCGTGCGGGTCGCCGAGCGCGCGGTGACCGCGGACGGCGGGGCGTTGCCGCTGTACGCCCTCCTGGAGTCGGCGCTCGGCGTCGAGCACGCCCACGCCATCGCGACCGCTCACCGTGCCGTGTGCGGCATCGCGCTGGGCGAGGCCGATCTGCGGGCCGATCTGGGGGTGCGGGACGACGCCGGGCTGGACTGGCCGCGCTCCCGGGTGGTCGTCGCCGCGCGGGCGGCGGGGCTGCCACCGCCGGCCCAGTCCGTGCACCCCGACATCCGCGACCTGGACGGCCTCGCCGCGAGCTGCGCCCACGGCCGTGCTCTGGGCTTCTTCGGACGCGCCGCGATCCACCCGCGCCAGCTCCCGGTGATCGAACGGGCCTATCTGCCGACCCCGGCGGAGATCGAGGACGCGGAGGCGGTGATCAAGGCGGCGGCCGCCCACCCGGGCGCTCACGCCTTCCCCGACGGCCGCTTCATCGACGCCGCGGCGGTGACCGCGGCTCACCGCACACTGGATCTGGCCCGCCGCCCCTGAGATGCCGAAGGGCGCCCGGAAGATTCCGGGCGCCCCTTATGGCGGTACGACGCGAAGCGTCACGACTTCTTGGTCGCGGACCCCGCCTCGTCCTTCGCCTCGTCGCTCACCGAAGTCTTCGCCACAGCGTCGGGCTCGGCCTCGGACGTGGTCCCGGCCTTGTCCGCCGCGGCCTCCCCGGCCGCGCCGTCACCGCGGGGCACCTCGTCGTCGTCGGCCGCCTCGCCGGAGGCCTGCGGTTCCACGACCGTCTCCCGGCCCGGCCGCTTCTTCGCCGACAGCACGATGTAGAGCACCGCGAGCAGGAAGACGAACAGCGCGGTCCAGTTGTTCAGCCGCAGGCCGAGGATGTGGTGCGCGTCGTCCACGCGCAGGTACTCGGTCCAGAACCGGCCCACGCAGTAGGCGGCGACATACAGCGCGAACGCGCGGCCGTGGCCCAGCTTGAAGCGGCGGTCGGCCCAGATGACGAGCAGCGCGACGCCGATGCACCACAGCGACTCGTACAGGAACGTCGGGTGGTAGGTGCCGGGCACCCGCCCGTCCGCCGAGGACGTGATCTTCAGCGCCCAGGGCAGGTCGGTCGGCTTGCCGTACAGCTCCTGGTTGAACCAGTTGCCCCAGCGGCCGATCGCCTGGGCCAGGGCGATGCCGGGGGCCACGGCGTCGGCGTACGCCGGCATCGGGATGCCCCGGCGGCGGCAGCCGATCCACGCGCCCAGCGCGCCCAGCGCGATCGCCCCCCAGATGCCGAGGCCGCCCTCCCAGATCTTGAAGGCGTCCACCCAGTCACGGCCCTCGCTGAAGTACAGCTCGTAGTCCGTGATCACGTGGTAGAGGCGTCCGCCGACCAGGCCGAACGGCACCGCCCAGACCGCGATGTCCGCGACCGTGCCGGCCCGTCCGCCCCGGGCGATCCAGCGCTTGTTGCCGAGCCAGACGGCAACGAAGACGCCGATGATGATGCAGAAGGCGTAGCCGCGCAGCGGAATGGGCCCGAGGTACAGCACCCCGCGCGACGGGCTGGGAATGAAGGCAAGTTCCATGGCAAGGTCGACGCTACCGTGCCGGACCCGGCCGACGGCAGGCACCCTGGCTACGGGTCCATAACGGGGGCGTGAGAAAACGCCGTGTGTGGCGCCGCAAGGGCCCGGGTTCCGCCGCCGCCGGTCTCAGCCCTTGGCGGCCTCCTGGACCATTTGCTTCAGCTTCGCCGGTGTCATCGTCTGGTCCTGGTAGATGTTCTTGCCGTTGAGCAGCACGGTCGGCGTGCCCTGGAAGCCGGCCTTCTGGAACGCCTGGTGCGACTTGGCCACCCAGCTGTTGTGCCTGCCGTCCTGTACGCAGGAACGGAAGGCGGGCGTGTCGAGGCCGGGGACCTTGCCGGCCAGCTCGATCAGCTTGCTGTCCTCGGCGTAGGCGTCGTCGGTCTCCTTCGGCTGGTTCGCGTACAGCACGTCGTGGTACGCGGTGAACTTGCCCGCGTCCTGGGCGCAGGCCGCGGCGTTCGCGGCGTGCCGGGAGCCGCTGCCGCCGAGGTTGCCGTCGAT
Organism: Streptomyces sp. NPDC049915; assembly: GCF_040656475.1. Taxonomy (NCBI): domain Bacteria; kingdom Bacillati; phylum Actinomycetota; class Actinomycetes; order Kitasatosporales; family Streptomycetaceae; genus Streptomyces; species Streptomyces sp. NPDC049915. Next base: position 20,469 of record NZ_JBFAMH010000042.1, on the reverse strand, counting down.
CAGGGTGACCAGGTGGTACTCGCCTCTGAGCAGGCCGGAGCCGGTGAGCTCGTGGATCGTGGGGCGGTACGCCGCCTCGAAGGCCTGGCAGGCCGGGCAGCGGAAGTCCTCCCAGACGACGAGCGTGGATTTGGCGCCGTCCTTGCCGACCGGGATGGCCAGGGCGTCCTTGCCCTGCGCGCCCGAGGGCGCGACGACAGGACCGGCACTGCTGGAGCCCTTGTCCTTGCCCGCGTTCGCGGCGACGACGCCGATCACCGCCGCAAGGCCCAGCACACACACGACGCTGGCCCCGATGATCAGGGCGCGCCTGCGCTTCTCGGCGGCCTTCTGCTTCTCGCGCTCGACTGCCAGCCGCTCCCTGGCGGTGCGCTTTCCGTCACGGTTCTTCTCGCTCACACCCCCAGAACGAACCGGGGAGGCGCATTGCGCCTCCCCGGTCCCAGGTCCACCCGTTCGAGTGATCGATACGAAATGTCCCTGTCTGCGTCCCAGTCTGTTACGCCTGCACGCGGACGCCTACGCCTGTCCGCGCACGCCCTGCGCCAGCTCGCCCGCGAGGGAGCGCACCGCTTCCAGGCCGGCCGCCTCGTCCGGCGCGTCCAGCATCCGCTTGACGAAGGCCGAGCCGACGATCACACCGTCGGCGAACCCGGCGACCTCGGCGGCCTGGGCGCGGTTGGAGACGCCGAGGCCGACGCAGACGGGCAGGTCGGCCCCGGTGGCGCGGGTGCGTCCGACCAGGTCCTGGGCCTGCGCGCCGACCGACTCACGGGTGCCGGTGACGCCCATGAGGGAGGCGGCGTAGACGAAGCCGCTGCCGGCCGCGGTGATCTCCCGCAGCCGTGCGTCCTTGCTGCTGGGCGCCACGACGAACACGGTCGCGAGTCCGTGCTTGTCGGCGTGCTCGCGCCACAGCGCCGACTCCTGGACCGGCAGGTCGGGCAGGATGCAGCCGGCACCGCCCGCCTCGGCCAGCTCGGCGGTGAACCGCTCGACGCCGTAGCGGTCGATGGGGTTCCAGTAGGTCATGACGAGGACGGGCTTGCCGGTGGCCGCGTGGGCCTCGCGGACGGTCCGCATCACGTCGGCGATCTTCACGCCGCCGCGCAGGGCGATGTCGTCGGCGGTCTGGATGACCGGGCCGTCGAGCACGGGGTCGCTGTGCGGCAGGCCCACCTCGACGATGTCGGCACCGCCGTCGAAGACGGCCTTGATCGCCTCGATGCCGCCGTCCACGGTCGGGAAGCCGGCCGGCAGGTAGGCGATGAGCGCGGAGCGGCCCTCGGCCTTGGCGGCGGCCAGGGTGTCGATCAGCAGCTGAACGTTCCCGCTCACTTGGCGTCCCCCTCGATCTCCGCCGTGTCGGCCTCGTTCGCCGCCACCTCGGCGTCGGTGTCGTACAGCCCGAAGTAGCGGGCGGCGGTGTCCATGTCCTTGTCGCCGCGGCCGGACAGGTTGACCACGATCAGTGCGTCCTTGCCCAGCTCACGGCCGACCTCCAGGGCGCCCGCGAGAGCGTGGGCGCTCTCGATGGCCGGGATGATGCCCTCGGTCCGTGACAGCAGGCGCAGCGCCTGCATCGCGGCGTCGTCCGTGATCGCGCGGTACTCGCCGCGGCCGGAGTCCTTGAGGTAGGAGTGCTCGGGACCGATGCCCGGGTAGTCCAGACCGGCCGAGATGGAGTACGGCTCGGTGATCTGGCCCTCCTCGTCCTGCAGGACGTAGGAGCGCGAACCGTGCAGGATGCCCGGCTCGCCGGCGGTCAGCGTGGCCGCGTGCTCGCCGGTCTCGACGCCGTGGCCGGCGGGCTCGCAGCCGATGAGGCGGACGCCCGCGTCGGGGATGAAGGCGTGGAAGAGGCCGATGGCGTTGGAGCCGCCGCCGACGCACGCGATCGCCGCGTCGGGCAGCCGGCCGGCCCGCTCCAGGAGCTGGCGGCGGGCCTCCACGCCGATGACGCGGTGGAAGTCGCGGACCATCGCCGGGAAGGGGTGCGGACCGGCGACCGTACCGAAGAGGTAGTGGGTGTGGTCGACGTTGGCGACCCAGTCGCGGAACGCCTCGTTGATGGCGTCCTTCAGCGTGCGGCTGCCGGACTTCACGGCCACGACCTCGGCGCCGAGCATGCGCATGCGGGCGACGTTGAGGGCCTGTCGGCGGGTGTCGATCTCACCCATGTAGATCGTGCACTCGAGGCCGAACAGCGCGCAGGCGGTGGCCGTGGCGACGCCGTGCTGGCCGGCGCCGGTCTCGGCGATCACGCGGGTCTTGCCCATGCGCTTGGTGAGCAGGGCCTGGCCGAGCACGTTGTTGATCTTGTGCGAGCCGGTGTGGTTCAGGTCCTCGCGCTTGAGGAACACGCGGGCGCCGCCGGCGTGTTCGGCGAAGCGGGACACCTCCGTCAGGGCTGACGGACGGCCGGTGTAGTTCACCAGCAGGTCGTCGAGTTCCCTGGCGAACTCGGGGTCGTTCTTGGCCTTGTCGTACTCGACGGCCACCTCGTCCACGGCGGCGACGAGGGCCTCCGGGATGAACTTGCCGCCGAATTCTCCGAAGTAGCCTGCGGAGTCGGGGACTTGACCCTGGGGGTCGGGGATGAAGAAATCGCTGGGCATGCCAGAACCTCACGGTGAGTGCGTGGAGAGAACACTGATCGCCGTGGGGGCGGAGCCTGTCGTCGACCTCAGGCCGTTTGTGGCTGGTCGCGCTCGCGCGGCGGTAGCCGCATATCAAGCACAGCCCCGCGCCCCTGAAGGGCGCGCTGCCATCGACGTCCGTTCACCTGTCCCGGTTCGTCTCCGATGACGTAGCGGACCCTGCGGCCGTGTACCCGGCGGGCGGGCGCGCGGCAGCCACGCGGGCGGCAGCCGCGCGCGAGGCGCGCGTACCGGTCCGTCGTGGTCGCGGGGGTCGTCGCAGTCATCGGGGAAACTCTACCGGGACCTCAGCCCCGGCCGTGCCGGAGTGCCGGGTGCTCGCCCGCTGCGACCAGGTCGGCGACCGCGGCCTTGGGGTCCTTGCCGGTGACCAGGGACTCGCCCACGAGGACGGCGTCGGCGCCGGCGTTGGCGTAGGCGATCAGGTCGTGCGGACCGCGGACGCCGGACTCGGCGATCTTGACGAGGTGGTCGGGGATCTCCGGGGCGACGCGCTCGAACGTGCCGCGGTCGACCTCCAGCGTTCTGAGGTTGCGCGCGTTGACGCCGATGATCTTTGCGCCGGCGTCCACGGCCCGCTCGACCTCGTCCTCGTCGTGCACCTCGACCAGCGGGGTGAGGCCGATGGAGACGGCGCGCTCGATCAGCGACTCCAGGGCCGGCTGCTCCAGGGCGGCGACGATCAGCAGGGCGAGGTCGGCGCCGTAGGCACGGGCCTCCCACAGCTGGTACGACGTGACGATGAAGTCCTTGCGCAGGACCGGGATGTCCACGCGGGCGCGGACGGCCTCCAGGTCGGCCAGCGAGCCGCCGAAGCGGCGCTCCTCGGTGAGGACGGAGATGACGGCCGCGCCGCCCGCCTCGTAGTCCGCGGCGAGCCCGGCCGGGTCGGCGATCGCGGCCAGCGCACCCTTGGAGGGGCTGGAGCGCTTGACCTCGCAGATCACCTTGACGCCGTCGCCCTTGAGCGCGGCCACCCCGTCCTTGGCCGCGGGGGCCTTCGCCGCGCGCTCCTTGAGCTCGTCGAGGCTGACGCGCGCCTGCCGCTCCGCGAGGTCGGCACGGACTCCGTCGATGATCTCGTCGAGCACACTCACGCGAGCGGCCCCCTTCCAGACGGTTGACAGTTCCAGCGACCAGGGGGGAACCATTGGTCACTGCGATGGTATCCGCCCGAAGGCCATGACTTCGCATCCGGTGGATGCCGGTCCCACTACCTGGACATTCACCGATCCGTCACGGATGGAGCCAGCCGCCGAACGGCAGGTTCCGGACAACCGTGAAGACCAGCAGCAGCCCGCCCAGCGTCCACAGGTGGACGGGCCGCGGGTCGGGCCGGAAGGGCCGTACGCGCACGGCGTGAACCACCCAGACGGTCCACAGCACCGCGAAGCCCAGATAGCCCACGACGGCCGCCGCGTTGTCGTGCAGCGCGCCCATCAGGTCGCCGTGCGCGACGGCGTGCGCGCTGCGCAGCCCGCCGCAGCCTGGGCAGTAGACGCCGGTCAGGCGCAGCAGGGGGCACACGGGGTAGTGGCCGGGCTCGTTGGGGTCGACGGCGCCGACGTAGGCGAAGGCGCCCACGACGGCGGCGAGGACGGCGGCGGGCACCGCCAGCCGCTGAAGGAGTCCGTGTCTCACGTGTCGCATTGTGCTCCCCGCGGGCCGAGGACGCCTGAGGGGCGCCCCGGCACGCGTGTGTGCCCGGGCGCCCCTCACGGCGTCTTCGTGCGGTCGGTCCGAGGGCTCAGCCCTTGGCGACGGCCGCCTCGCGGTTGGCCGTGGGCCGGTCGGCCATCACCAGCGGCTCCGACGCGGACTTCGGGGCGCCCATGCCCATGGCGCGCATGACGCCGCCGGCGACACCGCCGAGGCACACGACGCCCATGCTGACCCAGAAGCCGACGGGCTGGGCCAGCACCACGAAGGCGCCGGCGGCGCAGAAACCGATGAAGGCGATGATGACACCGGTCCAGGCGGCCGGGGTGTGTCCGTGGCTGCTGCCCGCCATTGCTAGCTCCTCGTTGCCGTGTACGTGTCGTACGTGTCCGTGACGGACGTTGTGTTCAGCTCCATTGTCCCGTACGCACGCGCGTGCCGTGCGCCGGGGTGGGCCGTCGGAGCGGGTCAGGCCGGGCCGGTGCCCGTCGGGTCCTCGCCGCGGTCGAGGGCCTTCCACAGGTCCTCGGGGCGGTCGGGGTCGACGGCCTTGGTGGCGCGGCGCGGGCGGGGGGCGCCGTTGCGCTCGTAGCGCCCGGACATCGCGGGCCACAGCCGGCCGTAGCGCAGGGCGAGCAGGCCGGCCAGCAGGATCAGCGCGCCGCCGACGGCGGCGACGTAGGGCCAGGCCGTGTGGGTGAGGGCGGCGACGGTGGCGGAGGTGTCGCCGGAGGCCGCGGCGGCCTTGTCGTCGAGGGCGGCGCTGTCGCTCGCGCCGACCACGGCGGCGACGACGATCCCGGCGCCGGACAGGGCGAGGACGGCGGACACCAGCAGCCGGCCGGACCGGCGTACCGCGAAGACGGCGACGAGCGCGGCCAGGCCCACTATGGCGAGCGCCGCGGGTACGCCGGTGACGTCGCTGCCCTTGGCGGTGAGCGGGAAGGCGCCGCCGGCGACCGTCGCGGTGCCCTCGGCCCAGCGCTGCCGGGTGGACAGCAGTGCGACGGCCGCGCCGAGCGCTCCGCACAGCAGGGCGAGGGCGAGGCTGCGGCGGCCCGACCGGGCGGGGGCGGCTTCGGTACGGGGGTGAGGTACGGCAGTCACGTACTCCACTATCGCCCGAACCCCGGGTGAACCGTCACCCGGGGTGCCGTGAGAAGCGCCCCACCGTGGGGAGTGCCCTACGCGCCGAGCCGGTTGGCGGTGTGCACGGCGCGCAGGACGGCGGCCGCCTTGTTGCGGCACTCGGTGTCCTCGGCGACCGGGTCGGAGTCGGCGACGACGCCGGCGCCCGCCTGGACGTAGGCGGTGCCGTCGCGCAGCAGGGCGGTGCGGATCGCGATGGCGGTGTCGGAGTCGCCGGCGAAGTCCAGGTAGCCGACGCAGCCGCCGTACAGCCCGCGCCGGGACGGCTCCAGCTCGTCGATGATCTGCATGGCGCGCGGCTTCGGGGCGCCGGAGAGGGTGCCGGCCGGGAAGCAGGCGGTGAGCACGTCGTAGGCGGTGCGGCCGGGGGCGACGCGGCCGGTGACCGTGGAGACGATGTGCATCACGTGCGAGTAGCGCTCGATGGACATGAAGTCGACGACCTCCACCGAGCCCGGCTCGCAGACCCGGCCCAGGTCGTTGCGGCCGAGGTCGACGAGCATGAGGTGCTCGGCGCGCTCCTTGGGGTCGGCGAGCAGATCGTCGGCGAGGGCCTGGTCCTCCTGCGGGGTGGCGCCGCGGTGCCGGGTGCCGGCGATGGGGTGGACCATGGCCCGCCCGTCCTCGACCTTGACCAGCGCCTCGGGCGAGGAGCCGACGACGTCGAACCCGTCGAAGCGGAACAGGTACATGTACGGCGAGGGGTTGGTGGCCCGCAGCACCCGGTAGACGTCCAGCGCGCTCGCCGTGCACGGCGTTTCGAAGCGCTGCGAGGGGACGACCTGGAAGGCCTCGCCGGCCCGGATGCGCTCCTTGACGTCCTCCACGGCGGCCTGGAAGTCCGTGCCGCCCCAGCGGGCGGTGAACTCGGGCAGCTCGGAGGGCGGCAGCGCCGCGGGCGGCTGGGCGACGGCGCTGGAGAGGTCCGCCTGCATGGCGTCGAGGCGGGCGATCGCGTCGGCATAGGCCTCGTCGACGCCGCTGTCCTGGTCGTTGTGGTTGATCGCGTTGGCGATCAGCAGGACCGAGCCCTCCCAGTGGTCCATGACGGCCAGGTCGCTGGTGAGGAGCATGGTCAGCTCGGGCAGCTTCAGGTCGTCGTGCTCGCCGGGGCCGATCTTCTCCAGGCGGCGGACGATGTCGTAGCCGAGGTAGCCGACCATGCCGCCGGTGAAGGGCGGCAGGTGCAGGTCGTGGGCGAGGTCGCGCGGGGTGTGCAGTGTCTCGAGGGTGGCGCGCAGCGCGGCCAGCGGGTCGCCGTCGACGGGCACGCCGACGGGCGGGGTGCCCAGCCAGTGCGCCTGCCCGTCGCGGGCGGTGAGGGTGGCGGCGCTGCGCACGCCCACGAAGGAGTACCGAGACCATTGAAACGCTGTGCGGCCGTTCTCCGCGGACTCCAGCAGGAAGGTGCCGGGGCGTTCGGCGGCGAGCTTGCGGTAGAGGGCGACCGGGGTGTCGCCGTCGGCGAGGAGTTTGCGCGTGACCGGGATGACCCGGCGGTCGGTGGCGAGCTTGCGGAACGTCTCGAGGTCCATGGCGGCCGACCCTACTGATCCGAGCCCGGTACGCCGGAACCGGCGTCCTTGAGCAGCACGTCGACGTCGAAGCAGGTGCGCGCGCCGGTGTGGCAGGCGGCGCCGACCTGGTCGACCTTCACGAGCACGGTGTCGGCGTCGCAGTCCAGGGCGACGGACTTCACCCACTGGAAGTGCCCGGAGGTGTCGCCCTTGACCCAGTACTCCTGGCGGCTGCGCGACCAGTAGGTGCAGCGGCCGGTGGTGAGCGTGCGGTGCAGGGCCTCGTCGTCCATCCAGCCGAGCATGAGCACCTCCCCGGTGTCGTACTGCTGGGCGATCGCGGGCAGGAGGCCGTCGGGGCTGCGCTTGAGACGCGCGGCGATCTCCGGGGCGAGGCTGCTGGGCGGAGAGCTGTGGCGCGAAGCGCCTCCACCAGGGGCGGTGGTCGGGTGACGGGCGGGCGTGCTGCTGGTCATGGGTGCCATTGTGCCGCGCGCGGGTGATCGCACCGGTGCCGTGTCCACTGGGTGGTCGTAGGCTGACGGTATGTCGACCTTCGCCAAGCGTGAACGACTCCTGCTCGCCGACCTCCTGGAGACGGCCGGTCCGGACGCCCCGACCCTGTGCGAGGGCTGGCAGACCCGCGATCTCGCCGCGCACGTGGTGGTGCGTGAGCGCCGCCCGGACGCCGCCGGGGGCATTCTGATCAAGCCGCTGGCGTCCCGCCTGGAGAAGGTGATGGAGGAGTTCGCGGGCAAGCCGTACGAGGAGCTGATCCGGCTCATCCGCACCGGCCCGCCGCGCTTCTCACCGTTTCAGCTCAAGCAGCTCGACGAGGCGTCGAACACGATCGAGTTCTACGTCCACGCCGAGGACGTCCGCCGCGCCCAGCCGGACTGGTCGACGCGCGAGCTGGACCCGGTGTTCCAGGACGCCCTGTGGTCCCGGCTGGAGCGCACGGCCCGGCTGATGGGCCGCGGCGCCCCGACGGGCCTGGTGCTGCGCCGCCCCGACGGCCAGACGGCGGTCGCCCACCGGGGCACACCGGTGGTCACGGTGACGGGCGAGCCGTCGGAGCTGGTGCTGTTCCTGTACGGCCGGCAGAGCGCGGCGAAGGTGGCGCTGGACGGCGAGGAGGACGCCATCGCCAAGCTGCACGAGGCGAAGGAGCTGGGGATCTAGCGCCCGCGTTCGCCCGGTCCCGGGTCACGGCAGTTCGGCGCGGCGCAGCGGGCGGGCGCCCAGGACGACCACGCCGGCGAGGGCGCTGACGCCCGCGCACACCGCGAACACCGGTCCGGTGCCCCACAGCGTCACGGCCCCGCCGACCAGGGGGAAGGTGAGGGGTGCGACGCCGAAGCCCACCAGGGTGGAGACGGACATGACCCGGCCGAGGTAGGCGGCACCGGCCCGGACCTGGACGAGTGCTCCGCACAGGGCGCCGGACAGGCCGGCGGTCACGCCGATGAGTGCGGCCACGCCGGCCGCGGCGGCGACGGACGGGACCTGGGCGAGGGCGGCGATGGCGAGGGCCGCCACCAGGTTGGTCACCGCGGCCACCACGGCGGCGCGAGGGATGCGGCCGCGCCAGGTGATCAGCAGGGCGGCCCCTGCCGCGCCGGTGCCGAAGCCGGCGAGCACCCAGCCCATGCCGGCGGAGCCCCAGCCGCGCTGCTGGGCGAGGACGGTCAGGCCGAGGTTCATGGGGCCGACGAAGCCGAGGTCGCTGAGAGCGGCGGCGATCACCAGCGGACGCAGCACCGCGTCCCGCCGGATGTGCCGCAGTCCGTCCCGCAGTTCGGCGAGCACGGGCTGCCGGTCCTGGCGTTCGTCCGGCGGCAGCGCACCGACCCGCACGCCCAGCAGCAGTGGCAGGGACACCCCGACGAGCAGCGCGGCCAGGCCGAAGGCGCCGGCGGTGCCGCCGACGGCGACGCCGAGGCCGCCGAGCGGTCCGCCGAGGACGTTGGCGAGCCGGGTGGCCATGCCGCGCATGCCCTGGACGCGGGTGAGCTGGTCGCGTGAGGTGATCCGCGCGGGCAGCGCACCAGCCGCGGGCAGGAAGACGGCGTCGACGATGCCGAAGAGCACGGCGACCGCGCCGAGCACCCACAGGCCCGGGCTGGTGACGAGCAGCAGGACGGCGGCGCCGAGGACGAGGGCGCTGCGGGCGGCGGTGGAGCCGAGGACGACCCGGCGCGGCCCGTAGCGGTCGGCCACCACTCCCCCGCCGAGCATCAGCAGGGCGCGCGGCACGGCGCTGGCCGCGGTGACGAGGCCGGCCTGTGCGGGGGTGCCGCTCTGGACGGCCGTCCAGGACAGGGCGATGTAGTAGACGTTGTCGCCGACCGCGGACGAGGCGTAGGCGCCGAGCCAGCGCAGGACGTTGGGGTCGCGGTGGGCGGGTCTGTCGACCGGGCGGGCGGGTGACGCGAGGGTGGTGGTCACGCGGACCGTCCTCTCGGAAGAGGATCCCGGGTCGCGGGATCTCAGGTGCGGAAGGGGAAGCCGTACGTGTGCATGGCGACGTTCTCGCGGCCTTCCGTGTCGCCCGCTTCGGCTGCGGCACGGCCGAGCTCCTCGTACGTGCGCACGAGGTCGTGGATCTCCTTGGACAGCCGTGCCAGTTCGTCCGGGGTGAGCTTGAGCAGCCACTCGGAGGAGTCGGAGGCGGTGTTCCACTCGGCGCCCCAGTGGGGGCGTTCGTCGAGGAAGCGGCGGTACATGTCGGCCCGCTGCTCGAAGAAGAGGCGGCTGGCGGCGGTGTGCGCGGCGGCCTTCTCCGGGGCGTCGCGGAAGTCCTCGTCGCGGATCGAGACGCCGTCGGTGGAGGGCTGCCACCAGCGTTCGCGGGCGTCCGTGCTCTGTGTCCCGGCCTCCTCGATGAGGCCGTGCTCGGCGAGTTTGCGCAGGTGGTAGCTGACCAGGGACACCGCTTCGTCGACCTGTTCGGCGAGCTGGGAGGCGGTGGCGGTGCGGGCGATGGTCAGCGCCCGGTACAGCTTCATCCGCAGCGGGTGGGCGAGCGCCTTGAGCGTGCCCACGTCCCGGATCCGGCGGTCTCTCTCCCTGTCTGGCATGCCTCCACGCTAGATGCACAAGAAAAGTTGCACAATATATTTTGCGCAACTTTCCTTTCGCATCTGCGCGTGAAAAAGCCCCGGCACGGTCACGCAACCGGCCGGGGCCCTGGTCGAACGGGTCAGCGCACGGGGTGGCCCGCCTCCCGCAGCGTCTGCTTCACCTCGCCGATGCGCAGGTCGCCGAAGTGGAACACCGACGCGGCCAGCACCGCGTCCGCGCCCGCCTCCACGGCCGGCGCGAAGTCGGCGAGCTTGCCGGCGCCACCGGAGGCGATCACCGGGATCGTGACGTGCTTGCGCACGGCCGCGATCATCTCCAGGTCGTAGCCGTCCTTGGTGCCGTCGGCGTCCATCGAGTTGAGCAGGATCTCGCCGGCGCCCAGCTCGGCCGCCCGGTGGGCCCACTCGACGGCGTCGATGCCGGTGCCGCGGCGGCCGCCGTGGGTGGTCACCTCGAAGGAGCCGGACTCGGTACGGCGGGCGTCCACCGACAGCACCAGCACCTGCCGGCCGAAGCGCTCGGCGATCTCCCGGATCAGCTCCGGGCGGGCGATCGCGGCCGTGTTGACGCCGACCTTGTCGGCGCCCGCGCGCAGCAGCTTGTCGACGTCCTCGGCCGTGCGCACACCGCCGCCGACGGTCAGCGGGATGAAGACCTGCTCGGCGGTGCGGCGCACCACGTCGTACGTCGTCTCCCGGTTGCCCGAGGACGCGGTGATGTCCAGGAAGGTCAGCTCGTCGGCGCCCTCGGCGTCGTACACCTTGGCCATCTCGACGGGGTCGCCCGCGTCGCGCAGGTTCTGGAAGTTGACGCCCTTGACGACCCGGCCGTTGTCCACGTCCAGGCAGGGAATGACTCGGACCGCCAGGGTCATGCGGACACTCCCTGCACTCCGCCGGAGCGGTACGCCTCCACCTCGACCTCGACGACCAGAGAGGGGTCGACGAAACCGGAGACGATGATCATCGACGTGGCGGGCCGGACGGAGTCGAACAGCTCCTTGTGCGCACGGCCGACGTCGTCCACGTCCCGGGCGTGGGTGATGTACATGCGCGTGCGCACGACGTCGTCCCGGCCGAGCCCCACCTCCTTCAGCGCCGCCAGGGCGACCTGGAAGGCGTTGACCGTCTGCTCGTACGGGCCGCCCCCGGCGATCTGCCCGTCCACGATGGACGTGCAGCCCGAGACCAGCACCAGGCCGTTCGGCAGCTCCACCGCGCGGGAGTAGCCGAACTGCTCCTCCCAGGGCGCGCCGGTCGACACGCGTCGGACATCGCTCACTTGGCTACCGCCTCCAGAGCCTCTTCGAGGGTGAACGCCTTTGCGTACAGCGCCTTCCCGACGATGGCGCCCTCCACACCGAGCGGTACCAGGTCGGCGATGGCGCGCAGGTCGTCCAGCGAGGACACGCCGCCGGAGGCCACGACCGGGCGGTCGGTGGCCGCGCAGACGTTCTTCAGCAGCTCCAGGTTGGGGCCCTGCAGCGTGCCGTCCTTGGCGATGTCGGTGACGACGTAGCGGGCGCAGCCCTCCTTGTTCAGGCGGTCCAGCGTCTCGTAGAGGTCGCCGCCGTCGCGGGTCCAGCCGCGGCCGCGCAGGGTGGTGCCGCGCACGTCGAGGCCGACGGCGATCTTGTCGCCGTGCTCGGCGATGACCTTGGCGACCCACTCGGGGGTCTCCAGGGCGGCCGTGCCGAGGTTGACGCGGGTGCAGCCGGTGGCCAGCGCGGCGGCCAGGGTCTCGTCGTCGCGGATACCGCCGGACAGCTCCACCTTGATGTCCATCGCCTTCGCGACCTCGGCGATCAGCTCGCGGTTGTCCCCGGTGCCGAAGGCGGCGTCCAGGTCGACCAGGTGCAGCCACTCGGCGCCGGAGCGCTGCCAGGCGAGGGCGGCCTCCAGCGGGGAGCCGTAGGAGGTCTCGGTGCCGGACTCACCGTGCACCAGGCGGACGGCCTGGCCGTCGCGGACGTCGACGGCGGGGAGGAGTTCGAGCTTGCTCACAGTGTTCCGATCCAGTTGGTGAGGAGCTGGGCTCCGGCGTCGCCGGACTTCTCGGGGTGGAACTGCGTGGCCCACAGGACGCCGTTCTCGACGGCGGCCACGAAGGGCTTGCCGTGCGTGGCCCAGGTGACCTTGGGAGCCGCGATGACCGGGTTGGTGACCTCGAGGCTCCAGTCGTGGACCGCGTAGGAGTGCACGAAGTAGAAGCGGGCGTCGGCGTCCAGGCCGGCGAACAGCTCCGAGCCGGCCGGGGCGTCCACGGTGTTCCAGCCCATGTGGGGCACGATGTCGGCCTGGAGCGGCTCGACCGTGCCGGGCCACTCGTCCAGCCCCTCGGCCTGAACGCCGTGCTCGATGCCCCGCGCGAAGAGGATCTGCATGCCGACGCAGATGCCCATCACCGGGCGGCCGCCGGCCAGCCGGCGCTCGACGATCCAGTGGCCGCGCGCCTCCTTGAGCCCCGCCATGCAGGCGGCGAAGGCACCGACGCCGGGCACGAGCAGGCCGTCGGCGTTCATGGCCCGGTCGTAGTCGCGGGTGATCTCGACATCGGCACCCGCGCGTGCCAGGGCGCGCTCGGCGGAGCGCACGTTCCCGAAGCCGTAGTCGAAGACGACGACCTTCTTCGGGCTGCTCATCAGCTCCACACCTCCAGCCGCATCACCCCGGCGACCAGGCACATGGCCGCGCCGATGGACAGCAGCACGATCAGGCTCCGCGGCATCTGCTGCTTGACGAAGGAGATGATGCCGCCGATCAGGAACAGACCGACGACGATCAGGACGGTGGACAGACCGTTCATCGCTTTTACAGCGCACCCTTCGTGGACGGGAGGATGCCCGCCGCGCGCGGGTCGCGCTCGGAGGCGTAGCGCAGGGCCCGGGCCAGCGCCTTGAACTGGCACTCCACGATGTGGTGCGCGTTGCGGCCGTAGGGCACGTGCACGTGCAGGGCGACCTGGGCCTGCGCCACGAAGGACTCCAGGATGTGCCGGGTCATCGTGGTGTCGTACTCGCCGATCATCGGCGCCATGTTCTCCGGCTCGGTGTGCACCAGGTAGGGGCGGCCGGAGAGGTCGACGGTGACCTGGGCGAGGGACTCGTCCAGCGGGACCGTGCAGTTGCCGAAGCGGTAGATGCCCACCTTGTCGCCGAGGGCCTGCTTGAAGGCGGCGCCCAGCGCGAGGGCGGTGTCCTCGATGGTGTGGTGGGAGTCGATGTGCAGGTCGCCGTCGGTCTTCACGGTCAGGTCGAACAGACCGTGCCGGCCGAGCTGGTCGAGCATGTGGTCGTAGAAGCCGACGCCGGTGGCGATGTCGGTCTTCCCGGTGCCGTCGAGGTCGATCTCGACCAGCACCGAGGTCTCCTTGGTGGTGCGCTCTATGCGTCCAACGCGGCTCATGCCTCAAGCTCCTTCTTCACTTCACGGACCGCGTCGAGGAACGCGTCGTTCTCCTGCGGGGTGCCGGCGGTGACCCGCAGCCATCCCGGCACGCCGTTGTCGCGGACCAGGACACCCCGGTCGAGGATCCTCTGCCAGACCTCGTGGGCGTCGTCGAACCGGCCGAACTGCACGAAGTTGGCGTCCGACGCCGTCACCTCGTAGCCGATGGCCAGCAGTTCGCTCACCAGCCGGTCCCGCTCGGCCTTCAGCTGCTCGACGTAACCGAGCAGGGTGTCGGTGTGCTCCAGCGCGGCCAGCGCGGTCGCCTGGGTGATCGCCGAGAGGTGGTACGGCAGCCGCACCAGCTGGACGGCGTCCACGACGGCCGGGTGCGCGGCGAGATAGCCGAGGCGCAGTCCGGCCGCGCCGAACGCCTTCGACATGGTGCGGGAGACGACGAGGTGCGGGCGGCCTTCGAGCAGCGGCAGCAGCGAGTCGCCGTGACTGAACTCGATGTACGCCTCGTCCGCGATCACGATCGAGGGTTTGGCGGCCTGCGCGGCCTCGTACAGGGCGATCACGGTCTCCGGCGGGACCGCCGTGCCCGTGGGGTTGTTGGGGGTGGTGATGAAGACGACGTCGGGCCGGTTCTCGGCGATCGCCTTCTCGGCGGCGGCGAGGTCGATGGTGAAGTCGTCGTTGCGCGGGCCGGAGATCCAGCCCGTGCCGGTACCGCGCGCGATGAGCGCGTGCATCGAGTACGACGGCTCGAAGCCGATGGCGGTGCGGCCGGGCCCGCCGAAGGTCTGCAGCAGCTGCTGGATGACCTCGTTGGAGCCGTTGGCCGCCCAGACGTTCGCCAGGGCGACCTCGTAGCCGGACGTGCCGGTCAGGTACTCGGCCAGCTTGGTGCGCAGCTCGACGGCGTCGCGGTCCGGGTAGCGGTTGAGGCTGCGGGCCGCCTCGCGCACCCGCTCGGCGATCCGCTCGACCAGCGGCTCGGGCAGCGGGTAGGGGTTCTCGTTGGTGTTCAGCCGTACGGGGACGTCCAGCTGGGGCGCGCCGTAGGGGGACTTGCCGCGCAGCTCGTCCCGTACGGGGAGATCGTCGATCCGGACGTTCACTTGCTCTCCGGCACCTTCCAGTCGAACCTCGCCTTGATCGCCGCGCCGTGCGCGGGCAGGTCCTCCGCCTCCGCCAGCGTCACCACGTGGTGCGCGACCTCGGCCAGCGCGTCCTTCGTGTAGTCGACGATGTGGATGCCGCGCAGGAAGGACTGCACGGACAGGCCGGAGGAGTGGCAGGCGCAGCCGCCGGTGGGCAGGACGTGGTTGGAGCCGGCCGCGTAGTCGCCGAGCGAGACGGGTGCCCAGGGGCCGATGAAGATAGCGCCGGCGTTCTGCACGCGGTCGGCGACCGCGGCGGCGTCGGCGGTCTGGATCTCCAGGTGCTCGGCGCCGTAGGCGTCGACCACGCGCAGACCCTCCTCGACGCCGTTGACCAGCACGATCGCGGACTGGCGGCCCTTGAGGGCGGGCACGATCCGGTCGTCGATGTGCTTGGTGGCCGCGACCTGCGGCTCGAGCTCGAGCTCGACCGCGTCGGCCAGCTCCACGGAGTCGGTGACCAGGACGGCGGCGGCCAGCGGGTCGTGCTCGGCCTGGCTGATCAGGTCGGCGGCGACGTGCACCGGGTCGGCCGTGGCGTCCGCCAGGATCGCGATCTCGGTCGGACCGGCCTCGGCGTCGATGCCGATCTTGCCGGTGAAGTAGCGCTTGGCGGCGGCGACCCAGATGTTGCCGGGGCCGGTGACCATGTTGGCGGGCGGGCAGGACTCGGTGCCGTGGGCGAACATCGCGACGGCCGTGGCGCCGCCCGCGGCGTACACCTCGTCGACGCCGAGCAGGGCGCAGGCGGCGAGGATCGTCGGGTGCGGCAGCCCTCCGAACTCGGCCTGGGCGGGCGAGGCGAGGGCGATCGAGGGGACACCGGCCTCCTGCGCCGGCACGACGTTCATCACGACGGACGAGGGGTAGACGGACCGGCCGCCGGGCGCGTACAGACCGACGCGCTCGACCGGCACCCACTTCTCGGTCACGGTGCCGCCGGGCACGACCTGGGTGGTGTGCGTGGAGCGGCGCTGCGCACGGTGGACGAGACGGGCGCGGCGGATGGACTCCTCCAGGGCCGCGCGCACGGCCGGGTCCAGCTCGTCGAGCGCCTTGGCGAGCGCCTCGGCCGGCACCCGTACCTGTTCCAGCCGGACGCCGTCGAATTTCTCCGCGAAGTCGATCAGTGCCGCGTCGCCACGATGATGCACGGCCTCGCAGATCGGACGCACCTTCTCCAGTGCGGCAGAAACGTCGAAGTCGGCTCGGGGCAGCAGGTCACGCAGGGCGGGGCCCTCAGGAAGGGCGTCGCCGCGCAGATCGATTCGGGAGATCACGGTCTCAATTCTCTCAGACCCGCGCCGAGTGCCGTGCGGCCGTATCAATGGCTGATACACGACGTGGTACGACGCGGGGGTGCGGGCGCGGGACCGCGCGGCCGGGGGGCGCGCGGTCTGTCCGGAACACGACCGTCACTTTCGGTGTTCGGCGTGTCACCCACCGGGCATGAACGGCTGTACGAAGACCGAACCCGCGAGTAGCCGGGGAGGAAGTGAGCGTGGTGACCGAGGAGGTGGGCCTCCACGACACCGGCGATCTGCCGGACGAGCTGACCGCCACGGAAGCCGGCATGTGGCTGGCCTTCCGCAACGGCAGTGTGTACGACCTGAGCAGCGGCGACCTGACCGTCGACGACCCGCACGGCGGGCACCCCTGGGGAGCGGAGCGCACGGTGCGGGCGCGGATCGTGGCCTGGCTGCTGCTGGACGGCCCGCCCGCCCTCGCGGGCCGCGTCTCCGCGCTGAAACTGGTCGGGGTGCAGCTCAGCGGCGCGCTCGACCTCGCGGGCGGCACGGTCGCGCCGTACGTGGAGCTGCGCGGCTGCCGCTTCGAGAGCGACGTGCTGCTGCCGGAGGCCCGCTTCACGACGCTGCGGCTGGTGAACTGCTCGGTGCCGCGGCTGGAGGCCGCGCGGCTGCACACCGAGGGCGATCTGCATCTGCCGCACTGCCGCTTCCACCGCGGCGTCCGGCTCACCGACGCGCACATAGGCACCGATCTGATGCTCAATGAGGCGATCGTGCACCGCGACCGCACCGGCCGGTCCATCGCCGGGGACGGTCTGAGCGTCGGCCAGGACCTGCAGGCCGAGCTGCTCCAGTCGGACGGCGAGCTGAGCCTGCGCGGCGCGAAGATCGGCGTGTCGCTGAGCCTGCGCGGGGCGCGGCTGGCCAACCCGTACGCCCGGCACGCGCTGAACGCCCCGCAGCTGACCGTCGAGCGCACGCTGTACCTGACCCCGGCCGGAATCGGCCAGACGCTGATGGGTGTCACACCGGCGCAGGGCACGCGGATCCAGGCGTTCGAGTGCCGGGGCGGGGTGCGGCTGGACGACGGGCGGTTCGGGGACGCGGTGGACTTCGAGCGGGCCCGGTTCGCGCTCGGCGAGGAGCAGGAGCTGTCGCTGCGCCGGGTGCAGACACCGGAGCTGCGCTTCCTCGGGGAGCAGCCGCGGCTGGGGCGGGTGGTGCTGTCCGGGGCTCGGATCGTCACGCTCATCGACCGGGCGAGCGCCTGGCCGGGACCGGGGCGGCTGCAGATGGCCGGCTTCACCTACGAGTGCCTGGTGCCGCACGGACCCTTCCCGCTGGCCGAGCGGCTCGGATGGGTGGCCGCGGCGACCGCCGAGTACAACCCGGAGCCGTACGAGCGCCTCGCCGCGGTGCTGCGGGGCGCCGGCGAGGACGAGGACGCGCGCGAAGTGCTGCTCGCCAAGCAGCGCCACCGCCGCGAGACGCTGCCGCTCGCCGCGAAGCTGTGGGGATACGCCCAGGACTGGACGGTGGCCTACGGCTACCGGCCGGGCCGGGCTGCGCTGTGGCTGGCGGTGCTGTGGGCGGCGGGTTCGCTGGCCTTCGCGCAGGCGGGGCCGCCGCCGGTGCAGCGCGACGAGCACCCGGCGTGGGATCCGGCGCTGTTCGCCCTGGACCTGCTGCTGCCGGTGATCGACCTGGGTCAGGTCGGCCAGTGGCAGCTGACCGGCGGATGGCAGTGGCTGGCCGCGGCGCTGGTCCTGCTGGGCTGGGTCCTGGCCACGGCGGTGGCGGCGGGGGCGACACGGCTGTTACGGCGCGGATAGCGTGACCTGCGGTTACCCGAGGTACGCAGCACAGGGGTTCGATAAGTTGAGGAAGAGTCACGTTTTGCTCTTCCTTGACCGCGGGGCGTACAACTTTCGGGAGGTTCCGTGTAGCCACTGGCGCCGTCACGACCAGCGGCTTTTCAATGGTCGACACCATGGCTCTGCTGCTGCCGTTCATCCGCTCGGGCCGGATGACCCCCACCGCCGCGCACCCCGCCGGGCCCGACGCGGACGCCCCCCACGTCCCCGACGACGAGGTGCTCCTCGACGCGCCCGACTCCCGGCTGGCCCCCGTGCTGGTCGCGGTCGCGCGCGGCGACCACGCGCCCGCCGCCGGGCTGCTCGGCGCGACCCGCGCCGCCGCCGAGTGGGAACGCCGGGACCGCTACGTCCTGCGGCTCGCCGCCTTCGCGCACTCCCGCCCCGACTGGCTGGACGCCTGGCGCACGGCCGACCCGCACGACCCGCACGGGCTGGTGGTCGAGGCCCAGCTCGCGGTGGACCGCGCCTGGCGCTCCCCGGCCCGCACCGAGGCGCTGCGCGAGGTGAGCCCGCTGATCACCCGGGCCGCGCGCAGCGACGACGGCGACCCGGTGCCGTGGCGCATCGCGCTGGACCACGCGCGCGGGGCGCGAGCCGGGCACCGGTACTTCGAGGAGCTGTGGGAGGCGGCGGTGCGGCGCGCGCCGCACCACTACGGCTGCCATGTGGCCGCGCTGCGGTATCTGGCCGCCTCCGGGCAGGACGCCCACCGCGCCTGCTTCGACTTCGCCGACCGGGCCGCACAGGACGCGCCGGCCGACTCGTTCGTGCAGGCGCTGCCGTTGCGGGCGGCCTTCGCCTGTCTGGTCGGCCCACGCGGTCCGCGCGAGTCGCGCGTGGAGCGCGAACGGCTGGACGCGGCGGCCGACCGGGCGATCGCGCTGTCGGCGCGGCTCGGGCCCGCCGATCCCTGGCCCGCACCCATCCGGAACCTGCTGATCCACGTCCTGGCCCGGCTGGACCGGCCGGGCGACGCGCTGGAGCAGCTGCGGCTGAACGGCCCGTACGCCACGTCGTTTCCCTGGGAGCGGCAGTCGGACGACCCGCTGGGGCGGTTTCTGCAGGTACGCGAGGAGCTGCGGGTGGCGGTCTCCGGGGGGCGGTGACGTGTGGTGTCCCGGGTGCCGTGGCCACCGGTGACCACCGCTGGGCGGGTGTCGTGACCGCTGCGGGCGGGTGTCGTGATCACCGTTGGGCGGATGTCGTGGCGTCCGCAGGGCGGGCGGGGCGGACACGGGTGCCGGGTCGGCCATTAGGCTTTGGCGCCGTGACCACCGTCCGGCTCCCGCTCTTTCCCCTGAACTCGGTGTTGTACCCCGGGCTCGTCCTCCCGTTGAACGTTTTCGAGGAGCGATATCGCGCCATGATGCGCGAGCTGCTCAAGACGCCCGACGACGAACCGCGCCGGTTCGCCGTCGTGGCCATCCGCGACGGCCGCGAGGTCGCGCCCAGTCTGCCCGGCATGCCGGACCAGACGGCGCTGCCCGAGCATGGGCCCGCGGCCGGTTTCGGCACCGATCCGGCGAAGGCCTTCCACTCCGTGGGCTGTATCGCGGACGCGGCGACCGTCCGCGAGCGCGCCGACGGCACCTTCGAGGTGCTGGCGACCGGGACGACGAGGGTGCGGCTGCTGTCGGTCGACGCCTCGGGGCCCTTCCTCACCGCGGAACTCGAGGAGCTCCCCGAAGAGCCCGGCGACGAGGCCGGTGCGCTCGCGGAGGGGGTGCTGCGGGCGTTCCGGCAGTACCAGAAGCGGCTGGCGGGGGCGCGGGAGCGGTCGCTGTCGACCGGTGCGGATCTGCCGGACGAGCCGTCGGTCGTGTCCTACCTGGTGGCGGCCGCCATGATGCTCGACACGCCGGCGAAGCAGCGGCTGCTGCAGGCGCCGGACACGGCGTCCCGGTTGCGGGACGAGCTGAAACTCCTGCGCGCCGAGACGGCGATCATCCGTACGCTGCCGTCGCTGCCCGCGGCGGACCTGACGCGGGGGCCGACGAGTCTGAACTGAACTCGTCAACTCGGGCAGCTCGTTAACTCGTGAACTGATCTTTGGGGAACGGCCGGGTATGGCGAAGAAGGCGAAGAAGCAGCAGCAGTCCGGGGGGACGCCGGCGACGGTGGCGCTCGCGGCGGCGGGCGTGGACTTCACGGTCCATGCCTACGACCACGATCCGAGCCATCCCTCGTACGGCGAGGAGGCCGCCGAGGCGATGGGCGTCTCCCCGGAACGGGTGTTCAAGACGCTGGTCGCGGACGTGGACGGGGCGCTGACGGTGGCGGTCGTGCCGGTGGCAGGGCAGCTGGATCTCAAGGCGCTGGCCTCGGCGGTGGGCGGCAAGCGGGCGGCTATGGCCGATCCGTCGCTGGCGGAGCGCACGACGGGGTATGTGCGCGGGGGGATCTCGCCGCTGGGGCAGCGCAAGCGGCTGCGGACGGTGCTGGACGCGTCGGCTTCCTCGTTCGACACGATTTGTGTTTCCGCGGGGCGTCGGGGGCTGGAGGTCGAACTGTCCCCGGGGGATCTGGCGAAGCTGACGGAGGCGGTTCTCGCGCCGATCGGGCGGGGGTAGTTTTTCGGGCGCGGGTTGGGTTGTGGCTGGTCGCGCAGTTCCCCGCGCCCCTTTTGTGCCTGCGGCGGCCCGTTGCGGTGCGTCGTGGCGTGCGTAGCGCCTGCGGTTCGTTGTGGGTCGGGGCCGGGGTGGGGGGTGTCCGTCCTCGGTC
>NZ_JBFAMH010000041.1:0-40825 GCF_040656475.1 Streptomyces sp. NPDC049915 | reverse complement strand
GAAGGGGCCCGGAGGCGATCCGCCTCCGGGCCCCTTCGCGCTGTGCGCACGGCCCGGTCGAGCCCGAGCAGATGGCCGAAAACGTTCGGTCATCTGTGCTGTTCCGTGAAGGTGAACCCCCGCTCGTGAAGGGTCGGTAAAGGGTGTTTGGCGGTGAATCGGCAGGGGTTCTCCCCGCCTTCACGGACTGAGCGGAGCGTGATGTTGCCATCTCGTTAGGTGGCCGGTCTTGACGCAAGGTGGCGCTCCCGCGTTGGCTTTTCAGTCACGTGGGTCGTGCCGCTGCACCCGCGTTTCGTACCGCACCCGAAGTGAGCCCCCGCATGCGTCGTACCGCCATAACCGTGGCCGCGTCCACGATGATCCTCACGCTTGCCGGCTGCAGCATGCTCAACTCGACGGAGGGCGGCGCCACCGCGAGGCCCACGAAGGGCGATGCCGTCACCGTGGGTCTGCTGCTGCCGGAGAAGGTGAACTCCCGGTACGAGAAGTTCGACCACCCCATCATCGCCGCGAAGGTCGCCTCCCTCACCCGCAACCAGGGCAAGGTCGAGTACGCCAACGCCGAGCAGAACGCGTCCCGGCAGGCGACCCAGATGCAGCAGATGATCGACAACAAGGTCGACGTCATCCTGCTGGACGCGGTCGACTCGCACGCGATCGCCGACGAGGTGCAGAAGGCGAAGGACGCGGGCATCCCCGTCATCGCCTACGACCGCCTCGCCGAGGGCCCGATCGACGCGTACGTCTCCTTCGACAACGAACTGGTCGGCGAGGTGCAGGGCCGCACCCTGCTCGGCGCCCTCGGTGAGGGCGCCGACACCTCCGACCGGATCGTCATGATGAACGGCTCGCCGACCGACCCGAACGCGGGTCAGTTCAAGCGGGGCGCGCTCAGCGAGCTCAACGGCAAGGTGACGATCGCGAAGTCCTACGACACCAAGGACTGGGACCCGAAGAACGCACAGGCCAACATGGCCGAGGCGATCGCCGCGATCGGCGCCAAGAAGATCGCGGGCGTCTACTCCGCCAACGACGCCATGGCCGGCGGCATCATCAAGGCCCTCAAGGCGGCCGGTGTCTCCACCCTGCCGCCGATCACCGGGCAGGACGCCGAACTCGACGCGGTGCAGCGGATCGTGGCCGGCGACCAGTACATGAGCGTGTACAAGCCCTACCCGACCGAGGCGGAGGCCGCCGCGGAGATGGCCGTCGCCAAGGTGCAGGGCAGGGACATCCAGTTCGACGCGCTCGCCGGCGACACGGTCGACAGCCCCACGCAGAAGGACGTTCCGGCCCAGCTGGTCAGCGTGGTCGCCCTGACGAAGAGCAACATCAAGAGCACGGTCGTCAAGGACGGCATCTACAAGGTGCCGGAGATCTGCACCGCGAAGTACGCCTCGGCGTGCTCCGCGATCGGGCTGAAGTAGCCGCCCGCGCCTGAGCCGCCCGCGCGTCAGCCGTTGCGCGTTGGCGGTCGCAAAGCGGCCGGCACGACGAAGCCGGCCGCGGCAGGCGTCCGTCACGGCCCCGTGGCCGGGGCCAGGGGCACGAACACGCCGTCCGGGGCATGCGGGACCGTCGCACCGCTGAGGTAGCCGTCCGGGTCCCGGTCGCCGGTCACCCGCAGCCCGGTCACCCGCGCCCGCTTCGGGACGTCGTACCAGACCTCGATCTCGATGAGGTCGTGCCCGCCGATCTCGACCCGCTCGTGCTGGCGGCGCACCGCCATCGCGAAGGAGTCCGGCCGCGCAAGCGCCCCGCCGGCGCTCACCAGCCGCTGCTGCGCTGCGACGTAGGTGTGGAAGGCGGGGTCGGCGTTGCGCACCCGCAGGCGGGCGGTGCAGAACTGCCCGTCCGGCTGCGCCTCGCTGTGCGTGCCGGCCACGGCGGTCAGCCCGCACCCGAGGGCGAGCACCGTGAAGACCAGGTGCCCGTCCCGGTGCTCGCCCGGAGCGCGCGGCGAGGGGCGGGCGGAGGCACTCGGCGGCGCGCCGGCGGTCGCCTCGCACCCGGCCGCGCCCATGGCGCCGGCCAGGACGAGCGCGGCCGCCCGGACGACCGCGATCAGCGGGTACGTCGGTGTCGTACGCCCTGCACGGACCATGTCCGGCATTGTCGGGCCGCAGCTCACCGAAGGGGAGAGGTCCGGCCGTCATGGCCGCGCGGCCAAGGGCGGCGAAAGGCCGGGAGATAGCGGTACGAACCGGTGGTTTCCCTCGGTCACGCGCGCCCGAGCCGTGTTGCACCGCACGCTCCGTCCGCGCATAGTTGCGCTGCGAAGAGGCGTGAACCGGGGGTGGAGTGGGCGATGACCGGGCACGGGACGGAGGAGCACCCGCACGGTGCCGACCGACTGTGCGCGGCGGGGGACCGGGTGTACTCCCGGGCGGTGCGGCGCGGCCGGGTGCCGCGCCGGGACGCCGAGCAGGTGCCCTGCCTGCTCGATCTGGCGCTGCTGCACCCCGATCCGGACGACATGGACTGGCTGGTGCCCACCGCGCCCCAGGAGGTCATGACCCGGCTGCTGCGCGGCGTGTACGACGAGGTCGCGGACAGCCAGCGCCGGGTGGGCGCGGCGGTGGCCGCCGTCGAGTGGTACGCCGGCCTCGGTGGCCGTACGCCCGCGGCGGGACCCGGGGTGGGTGAGGGCAGCGCGATCCGGGTGCTCGACGGCCTTGCGCGGATCCAGGCGGCGATGGACGAGGCGACGCAGGCGTGCACGACCGAGGTGTTGACCGTGCAGCCGGGCGGCATCCGCCGTGAGCACGAGCTGTCCGAGGGGCTGCACCGGGCGCTGGCCCTGCGCGGCCGGGGTGTGCGCATGCGGGACCTGTACAACCACGTGGCACGGCACGGGCAGGGCCTGCTGACGTATCTGGAGCTGATGGGCGACGCCGTTCAGGCGCGCACGCTCGACGAGGTCGTGGACCGGCTGATCCTCTTCGACCGCACGGTGGCCTTCATCCCGGCGAACGCCGAGCGCACGATGGCCCTGGAACTGCGTCACCCGGCCCTGATCTCCTACCTGGTCACGGTCTTCGAGCGGTTGTGGCGCCTGGGCGTCCCGCTGAACGCGCCCATCCCCGACAGCGGCATCGAGGGCATCTCGCACCGCGAGCAGTCCATCGCGGCGCTGCTCGCGGAGGGGCACCAGGACGCGGTCATCGCCGAGCGTCTCGGCATCAGTGTCCGCACCTGCCGGGCCCACATCGCCCGTCTTTCGGAGACCCTCGGCGCGGCCAGCCGTACCCAACTCGGCGTCCGCATCGCCCAGGTGGGCCTGGACACCCCGGCCCACCTCACCTTTCCGTGCCAGGAGACCCCGTCCGTCGGATGAGGCGGCCGGGCTTGTGCCGCCTCACTGCTCCTTGTTGAGGATTCCGGACTGGGCTATCAGATAACCGAGCTGGGCCCGGCTGCCGCTGCCGAGGGCGGCGGCCAGCTTGGCGATATGGGCCCGGCAGGTGCGCACGTTCATGCCGAGGCGGCGGGCGATGGCCTCGTCGACGTGGCCCTCCACGAGCAGTTTGGCGATGGAGTGCTGGATCTCCGTGATGCCGTCGGGGGCGGTCTCGTAGGGCGCCCCGGCGCTCAGCGGCACGGCACGGTTCCACATGAACTCGAAGACCTTGATCAGGTAGCGGACGAGTGCCGGGTTGCGCAGTTCCAGGGCCACTTGCTGGTCGTCCCGGGCCGGGATGAACGCGACGGACTCGTCGCAGATGATGAGGCGCTCGACCAGCTCGTCGATCGTGCGGTACTCCACCTTGCCGTTGGCGAGCTGGCCCACGTAGGCCAGTTGCTCCAGGTTGAAGCGCACCGTGTGCTGGTAGAGGGTCCGGATCCGCACACCGCGGTCGACCAGGGCGGTGTCACGGTCCAGCCCCTGACGGATGGTGCGCTCGGTGAAGCGGTTGCTGGGCTGCACCGTGAGCATTTCGGCCTGGCACTGGGCGGTGGCCAGGTCGAGCGCCGCGTTGATCCGGTCGCTGCCTTCCAGCACGGTGATGGAATGGGTGGCCGACGCCATGTTTCCGCTCAGGGCCATGAACGGCTCAAAAGCATCGGACAGTTCGATTGCCCACCGCCGGCGCTCCGCGATCTCCCGCTCGATGGGCAGCAAACGCTGCGCGAGCGCAAGCGCCGGGGGGACCGGACGCAGCCAGTCCGGGTCGTCGGGATCGGGGTGGAGCAGGGCGAACTCCATCAGGCAAGGGGCGGGTTCCGCCTCCGAGCGGGAGATACGGCCTTCGCGGAGGGCACCGGCGTAAAGGCGGCTACCCTCCTCGCAGAGTTCGTTCGCCGCATGGGGATGTGCCGTCTTGGACCGATTCGACATCAAATCTCCACCCCCCAGGGTCCTGAACATGCAGGAACATGATGCACCGATTGTGTGGCCATGACGTGCCTGAATGAGCCATCGTCGTACTCGACGGGGGAAGAGGGGACCTTCAAGTGAGGACGAAGCCGACTATGGGGAAAAGAGTGCTTCGCTCGATACTTGTCGCCACCTTCTCCGCCGTTGTGGCCCTCGGAGCTCTGGGTGGCCACGCCGGTACGAAGGGCGACGATCGAGCGGACAGTAAGTGGCCGGCGGTGGCGGTGTCCTCCGAGTCCGTGGCTACGGCAGACGGTGCTGGGGGCAGATGATGGCGACTCCACCTGACGACCGTTCCTTCCGACGGGAAATGGCCACCGCGTACCGATCGGGCTGGCACTTCATCGATCTGGTCACCGCCATCCCCCACAACGGGGATTCGCTGATGGTGACCGTGTTCGGTGAGCCGGTCGTCGTCACGCGCGACGACGAAGGCGACGTGCGGGCGTACCGGTGTCTGCGGCGGCCTCGGGGGGCGCCGCAGCCTGTGCGGTGTGCCATCCGGTACGGAATGATCTTTGTGAACCTCGACCAGCGCGACCACCGGCTGTCGGAGCCGGACATCTCCGACGTGCGGACCATCTCGGCCACCCCCCGCAGTGCCTGACGCGATTCCCCCGTCGTAACAGATCGCTCAGGTGCTTCCCCCCGCAGCGGCGTCACCGTGACCTGAACACGGTGACGCCGCTGCAGTTTGTGCGCGTGTGCGCCGTTCATCCCCGGCCCATGGCCCGGTCCAGTTCGATCTCGATCACCACCCGCGACGGGTTCGGCGACGGCACCCGCTCGTAGCGCTCCGCATAGCGCCGCTCCGCCTCCGCGACCCGGTCGGTCTCGGTGCGGATGAAGGCGCGGCCCTCCAGCGTGGCCCAGCGCCGGCCGGCGACCTGGCAGACGGCGACCCGCGCGCCCGCGGGGCCGGCGGCCCGCACATGCGCCACCTTCGCGCTCGCCTTGTTGGTGATCACCCGGGCCAGCCGCGCCTCGGGGTCGTAGGTCACTCCGACCGGTACGACGTGCGGGGTGCCGTCGGGGCGCAGCGTCGTCAGGGTGCACAGGTGCCGTTCCCGCCAGAAGGCGAGATACGGCTCGTCCGGTGCGCCCGGGTCCTGGGGGTACGCGGTCATGGGACGCAACCTACCCGCAGCGGTGGCGGACCGCCGCCCTGTCAGCTCTCCCCTCCCTGCCTTGAGTGGAATAGACTCAACTTTGTGTACGTTGACTGAGTCAGTACGGGGAGACGGCTGACCCCAGCACGCGTAGGAGGAGAGAAGCGAACGTGGACGCCGAGCTGACCAACCGGAGCCGGGACGCGATCAACGCCGCCGGCAATCGGGCCGTGACCGAGGGACATCCGGACCTCACCCCTGCTCACCTGCTCCTCGCGCTGCTCCAGGGGCAGGAGAACGAGAACATCGTCGATCTGCTGGCCGCCGTCGACGCCGACCAGGCCGCCGTGCGCTCAGGGGCCGAGAAGGCGCTCGCCTCCCTGCCCAGCGTGACCGGCTCCACCGTCGCGCCGCCGCAGCCCAACCGCGAGCTGCTCGCCGTCATCGCCGACGCCCAGGCCCGGGCCAAGGAGCTCGGCGACGAATACCTGTCCACCGAGCACCTGCTCATCGGCATCGCCGCCAAGGGCGGTCAGGCCGGCGAGGTGCTCACCCGGCAGGGCGCCACGGCAGGCAAGCTCCAGGAGGCGTTCCGCAAGGCGAGGGGAGGGCGTCGCGTGACCACCGCGGACCCGGAGGGTGCGTACAAGGCGCTGGAGAAGTTCGGCACGGACTTCACCGCCGCCGCCCGTGAGGGCAAGCTCGACCCGGTCATCGGGCGGGACACCGAGATCCGGCGGGTGGTGCAGGTGCTCAGCCGCCGCACCAAGAACAACCCCGTCCTCATCGGCGAGCCCGGCGTCGGCAAGACCGCCGTCGTCGAGGGGCTCGCCCAGCGGATCGTGAAGGGCGACGTGCCCGAGTCGCTCAAGGACAAGCGGCTCGTCGCGCTGGACCTGGGCGCGATGGTGGCAGGTGCGAAGTACCGGGGTGAGTTCGAGGAGCGGCTGAAGACCGTCCTCGCCGAGATCAAGGACTCCGACGGGCAGATCATCACCTTCATCGACGAGCTGCACACCGTCGTGGGCGCGGGAGCCGGCGGCGACTCCGCCATGGACGCCGGCAACATGCTCAAGCCGATGCTGGCGCGCGGCGAGCTGCGCATGGTCGGCGCGACCACGCTCGACGAGTACCGCGAGCGGATCGAGAAGGACCCCGCGCTGGAGCGCCGCTTCCAGCAGGTGCTGGTCTCCGAGCCGAGCGTCGAGGACACCATCGCCATCCTGCGCGGTCTGAAGGGCCGCTACGAGGCGCACCACAAGGTGCAGATCGCCGACAGCGCGCTGGTGGCCGCGGCCACCCTGTCCGACCGGTACATCACCTCCCGCTTCCTGCCCGACAAGGCCATCGACCTGGTCGACGAGGCGGCCTCCCGCCTCCGCATGGAGATCGACTCCTCGCCCGTCGAGATCGACGAACTCCAGCGCGTCGTCGACCGGCTGAAGATGGAGGAGCTGGCGCTGAGCAAGGAGACCGACGCGGCCTCCCGTGAGCGCCTGGACAAGCTGCGCCGCGACCTCGCCGACAAGGAGGAGGAGCTGCGCGGCCTGACCGCCCGCTGGGAGAAGGAGAAGCAGTCCCTCAACCGGGTCGGTGAGCTGAAGGAGAAGCTGGACGACCTGCGCGGCCAGGCCGAACGGGCGCAGCGCGACGGTGACTTCGACACCGCCTCCAAGCTGCTGTACGGCGAGATCCCGGCCCTGGAGAAGGAGCTGGAGGCCGCCTCCGAGGCCGAGGAGGAGGTGGCCCGGGACACGATGGTCAAGGAGGAGGTCGGCTCCGACGACATCGCCGACGTCGTCGCCTCCTGGACCGGCATTCCGGCCGGGCGTCTGCTGGAAGGTGAGACGCAGAAGCTGCTGCGCATGGAGGACGAGATCGGCAAGCGGCTGATCGGGCAGGGCGAGGCCGTGCGCGCGGTGTCGGACGCGGTACGGCGTTCACGCGCCGGCATCGCCGACCCCGACCGCCCGACCGGCTCCTTCCTCTTCCTCGGCCCGACCGGTGTCGGCAAGACCGAACTGGCCAAGGCGCTCGCCGACTTCCTCTTCGACGACGAGCGGGCGATGGTCCGCATCGACATGTCGGAGTACGGCGAGAAGCACAGCGTCGCCCGGCTGGTCGGTGCCCCGCCCGGATACGTCGGCTACGAGGAGGGCGGCCAGCTGACGGAGGCGGTGCGGCGGCGGCCGTACAGCGTGGTGCTGCTGGACGAGGTGGAGAAGGCGCACCCGGAGGTCTTCGACATCCTGCTCCAGGTGCTGGACGACGGCCGCCTGACGGACGGTCAGGGGCGCACGGTCGACTTCCGCAACACCATCCTGGTGCTGACCTCCAACCTGGGCAGCCAGTTCCTGATGGACCCGCTGACCAGCGAGGCGGAGAAGAAGGAGCAGGTGCTGGAGGTCGTACGGGCGTCCTTCAAGCCGGAGTTCCTCAACCGGCTCGACGACCTGGTGGTCTTCTCGGCGCTGACCAAGCAGGAGCTGAGCCGGATCGCCGAGCTGCAGATCACCCGGCTGGCCAAGCGGCTCGCCGAGCGTCGCCTCACCCTCGACGTCACGCCCGAGGCGCTGGCCTGGCTCGCCGACGAGGGAATGGACCCGGCCTACGGCGCCCGGCCGCTGCGCCGCCTGGTGCAGAGCGCGATCGGGGACCGGCTCGCGAAGGAGATCCTCTCCGGCGAGATCAAGGACGGCGACACGGTCCGGGTGGACCGCTTCGGCGAGGGGCTGCTGGTCGGCCCGGCGACGGGCAAGACGCTCTGACGGCTCAGATGTCGGTCGTGAGGACGACGTACAGCGCCCACAGGAACCACAGGGAGAACGCAAGGGAGCCCCACCACAGGGTCCACAACCCCCACCGCACCGCTTTCGGTATGCGCATCCCCGCATCATCGCGCACACCGGGTGCGGCGGGGATCTTGCCGGCCACCGGCTGACCGGGCTTGCCGGCGTCACACGGTGAACGCCGGGAACCGCACGCGTGCGGTCGACGTGCTCTCGTAGGTCACGTCGACCGTCACGGCGTCGCCCCGGCGCCGGCGGGCGGCGGGTGGGCGTCGCTGTTCAGATTCAGGCACAGATCCGCGCCCTCGCGGCACAGCCGCGTCTCCGGCTGCTCCCGGTAGGTGCGGGTCAGCCAGCCGGTGACGTCGGACCGCGGCATGCGGAAGGTGACGAGGTAGTCGGTGTCCAGCCAGGTGCGCACCGTGCAGTCGATGTCGTACGCGCCGTCGGGCAGGCTCGCCCCGCCGAAGGCGAGGGCCTCGGTGCACGAAGTCTGCTCCGGGGCGCCGCCCAGCGGACAGTCGCTGGTCGCGAACCGCACCACCGCCGTGACCAGCCGTATCAGGACCAGTACCGGCAGGACCGCGACCGCCGCCACCAGCCCCCACCGGTTCCCTCTTCGGGGCATGCCGTGCCCTTCCCGCTCGCGGTGCTCTCGCCCGACCGGCCGGATCATGTCAGCCCAGGGCTGACAGGCCCCGTCGGGGCTTGCCACCCCCCTCCCCCTCTGGGGGAGGATGGCGGAATCCGTACGAAGGGAAATTCACGGTGACCATCGACCCGTCCTCGATTCCGAACTTCGGGGGCCAGCCCCAGCCGCAGCCGCAAGGACCGGCGGGCCCCGTCGTCCCGGATCAGGACCTCGTGAAGCAGCTCCTGGAGCAGATGGAGCTCAAGTACGTCGTCGACGACGAGGGTGACCTCGCGGCGCCGTGGGAGCAGTTCCGTACGTACTTCATGTTCCGCGGCGAGGACGACCAGCAGGTCTTCTCGGTGCGGACGTTCTACGACCGCCCCCACAAGATCGACGAGAAGCCCCAGCTGCTGGAGTCCATCGACGACTGGAACCGCCGCACCCTGTGGCCCAAGGTCTACACCCACACCCACGACGACGGCACCGTCCGCCTCATCGGCGAGGCGCAGATGCTGATCGGCATGGGCGTCAGCCTGGAGCACTTCGTCTCCTCGACCGTCAGCTGGGTGCGCGCCGCGATCGAGTTCGACCGCTGGCTCGTCGAGCAGCTGGGACTGGAGCAGGAGATCAACGACGCCGACGAGCCCGAGGAGGGCGAGGAGTAGTCCTCCCGGACCACAGGGGCGTACGGGCGATCACGGCCAGGTACGCGCCGTAGGCGAACGACAGCCCGGCCAGGGCGCCGGCCACCACGGCCGCGTGCCAGGGCCGGGCTTTCGCCGTGTGCGCCAGGGCCACGGCGAAGACGATGTGGTCGCCGTGCAGCAGCAGATGGCGCACGAAGCGCAGGGAGCCGCGCGGGAAGTCGCAGCGTGAGCCCCGCCGGCGCCGCGCGGCGAAGTAGCCGCCGAGCGGGTCGCCGGCGCGTCGGCCGACCCACAGGACATACGCGGACCGGCCGAGCGGCGCGAGCGCGGCGCCCGTCCACAGGCTGTGGGAAACTCCGCGGCCGCGCGCCGCACCCTCTCCCGGCCCGCGGCGGCACGCACCGCGGCGGCGACCGCGCACCCGTACAGCAGGGCGGCGCACCGGTGGATGCCGCAGGCGGCGGCCGCGGCCGCGGCACAGGAGCGATCAGTCGCGACGCGTCGCCGCCGAGCGGGCGCCGAGCAGCGCGAGCGGCTGGCAGGAGGCCTCCAGGTGGGTGGGGCGCGCACATGACCCGGTTGAGGGAAAGTACTTGCCGAAGTGGAAAGTAGTTCCTAGAGTGGGGTGCACGGGGGCGGACCGACCACCGCCCCGGACACGGGGAGGACCACATGACCCACAGCACGGAGCAGCCGTACGACCCGCACGCCGCCGCGGCGGCCCTGCACGCCGCGCGCGACGCCCAGGCGGCGGCCAGGGCCGCGCAGCGCACACCGCGCCGCTATGTGATCGCGCAGGCCGCCGCCTGCGCCGTCGAGTTCGCCGCCTTGGGGCTCACCGGGGTGTACGAGCAGTGGGCGGGCCCGCTGCTCGCGCTCGGTCTGGCCGGCTTCGTCGCCTTCATGGCCCTGATGTGGGCGGGCGTGAGGCACGGCGGGAGCGTGCCGTGGCCCCGGCGGGAGGGGCGCCCGACCTGGCGGATCCTGGTGCCGCCGGCCGCGACGATCGCCGTGGGCGGGCTGGCCGCGATCCCCTACGGAATGTCCGGCGCGCTGGTGGTCTTCGGCGTGGTCTGCGTCCTGGACCTCGGGCGGCGCGTCATACGAACGGAGCACGCGTGACCGACACCCCGCCACCCGCCCTGGACCGGGAGCTGCAGCATCCCACCCGGCTGGCGCTCGTCGCCTACCTCTCCTCCTGCACGGAGGCCGAGTTCGGGGTGCTCCGGGACTACTGCGGCATCTCCGACTCGGTCACCAGCAAGACCGTCTCCGCGCTGGAGAAGGCCGGCCATGTGAGCGTCCGCAAGGGCTACGTCGCCAAACGGCCGCGCACCTGGGTCGCGCTCACGCGAGAGGGGCGGCGGGCGCTCCAGGCGCACCTCGCCGCGCTGGAGGAGATCGTCACCGCCGCCCGGCGCGCGGGCGCCGAGCAGCAGGGGTGAGGACAGCCGAGCGGCGTAGGTGCGGTCGGCCGAGCGGCGGAGGCGCGGTCAGCCGGCCAGTGCCTTGAGCCGCTGTGCCGCCTCCTGCAACACCTCCGTGCGCTTGCAGAACGCGAACCGTACGAAGGGCGCGCCCGCCTCGCGGTGGTCGTAGAAGACGGCGTTCGGGATGGCCACGACGCCCGCCCGCTCGGGCAGTGCGCGGCAGAAGGCGAACCCGTCGTCGAAGCCGAGCGGGCGGATGTCGGTGGTCAGGAAGTACGTGCCGGCCGTCCGGAACACCCCGAACCCCGCTTCGGCGAGGCCCGTCGCGAGCAGGTCCCGCTTGCCGCTCAGATCCTCGCGGAAGGCCGTGAAGTACGACTCCTGCAGGTTCAGCGCCTCGGCGATCGCGTACTGGAAGGGCCCCGCGGAGACGTACGTCAGGAACTGCTTGGCCGAGCGCACGGCCGCGACCAGACCGGGCGCGGCGGTGATCCAGCCGACCTTCCAGCCGGTGAACGAGAACGTCTTCCCGCTCGAGGAGATGGTGACCGTGCGCTCCCGCATCCCGGGCAGGGCCGCCAGCGGCACATGGGCGGCGCCGTCGAACACCAGGTGTTCGTACACCTCGTCGGTCACCACCAGCAGGTCCCGCTCCACCGCCAGCTCGGCGATCGCGGTCAGCTCCTCGCGGGTGAGGACGGTGCCGGTGGGGTTGTGCGGGGTGTTGATCAGCAGCAGCCGGGTGCGGTCGGTGACGGCGTCGCGCAGTTCGTCGAGATCGAGGCGGAAGGCGCCCTCGTCGAGGTGCGGGCGCAGGGTGACCGGCACGCGCGTGCCGCCCGCCATGGCGATGCAGGCCGCGTAGGAGTCGTAGTACGGCTCCAGTGCGATGACCTCGTCGCCGGGCTCGACCAGGGCCAGCAGGGCGGCCGCGATGGCCTCGGTGGCGCCCGCGGTGACCAGCACCTCGGTGTCCGGGTCGAACGCCAGCCCGTAGTGGAGCTGCTGGTGCGCCGCGATGGCCGTGCGCAGCTCGGGGACGCCGGGGCCGGGCGGGTACTGGTTGCCGCGTCCGTCGCGCAGCGCCCGCACCGCGGCCTCGCGGACCTCCTCGGGTCCGTCGGTGTCGGGGAAGCCCTGACCGAGGTTGATGGCCCCGGTGCGCAGGGCGAGGGCGGACATCTCGGCGAAGATCGTCGTCCCGAACTCGGCGAGCCGGCGGTTCAGCAGGGGGCGGGCGCTGGAGGTCATGCGGGCCATCCTGCGCCGAAGCTCTGGAGTTCCTCAACTCTGCTTTGGGTCGCGACGGGGACGGGCATCTCCCGGTCACACCAAGAGCGGGGCGGCCGACGGGGGACGCCTCGCCGGACCCCGCCGGGCCGGCGCCCGGCGCGGGTCCACGGGGGAGACACGGAAGGAGGGTGACGCCGTGAGCGTGTTCTTCGGCTTCATCCTGGTGCTGATCGTCTTCGCGGTGATCGCGGTGGTCGTGTCCGCCGCGCGCCGCGGCCGGCGGACCACTCGGCGGCCCGCGGGCCACCACGGCCGTAGGAGTGCCGCCGCCGGCACCGTCTACGGCAGCAGCAGCGGCTCCGGCAACAGCTGGTGGGCCGGCGGGGGCGACACCGGTGGGTCGTCGTGCGGCTCGTCCTCGGGCGGGCACCACGGCGGTGGCCACTCCGGGCACGGCGGACATTCCTGCGGGGGAGGCCACTCCTCGTGCGGCGGCGGCTCGTCCTGCGGCGGCGGGTCGTCCTGCGGGGGAGGCGGATGCGGGGGAGGCAGCGGCTGACACGGGGCAGCCGAGTCTCGAACAGGGGAACGCATCCGCGCC
This sequence comes from Streptomyces sp. NPDC049915, assembly GCF_040656475.1. Classification (NCBI taxonomy): domain Bacteria; kingdom Bacillati; phylum Actinomycetota; class Actinomycetes; order Kitasatosporales; family Streptomycetaceae; genus Streptomyces; species Streptomyces sp. NPDC049915. The sequence goes on along the minus strand of NZ_JBFAMH010000041.1, from coordinate 28,001 downwards.
GCGGGGCCCGGGCTCGAGTCCGGGCCCCGCGGTGAACCGTCCGACATACGTGCGGTGGGCGCGCGTACGCCTTCCGCGGGTGGGCGTACGCCGTCGTTGAACAGTTGAGCGTTGCAGCCCTCTGAGGGATGGAAACCCTCCGAAGTTGGGTAAAAACGCTGTGACGGCCGCACAGTTCATGATTCCCTCTGAGTCACCACCCCAGCCCCGAGGACGTCTCGCGCGGACGCCTGCCCGCCGGGCTGACCGGGCCGATCTCCCGGTGTCGACCGGGGTGTGACGGACCAACGCCCCCTGATCTTTGCGTGCTTGCGGAGCCGATCCATGCTCACGACCCTGAAGACCTCCTACACCGACACGCGCGCGGCCGACCTCGCCTGGGCCCTGGGACGCGAACCGCTCCCCGCACTGGCCACGCTCGACCTCGAACTGTCCGGCGCCAAACTTCAGTTGAGACTGCTCGGCGCCTCCCACCAGGTACTCCTGGAGGAGGAGCGGGGTGTGTGCTCGGAGACGGTGGCCTGTATCCCGGGCAGCAGCACACCCCTGCCGCTCGGTGTGGCCAAACGCGTCGGCGACTGGGAGTACGAGTTCGCCGCCCGCGTCGAGGTGCTCTCCCCGGGCTCCTTCGCGGGCCGTGCGCAGGAACTGCTGGCCCTGGTCTCCGACCACCCCAACGGTCTGGCCGGTGTCTTCCCGGGCAGCCCGCACGCCTTCACGGCGCTGCTGGCGCAGGGCCACGACGGTCACGTCCACTGGCGCACCTGGCACGCCTACCCCCAGGACGGCCAACTGGTGGCCACCCGCACGAGGGTCGGCGCCCGGGTACCGGCGGCGGTCTAGGCCCTGTCGTCTGGATCATCCCGGCGTCGCGGGGTCTGGTACGCACTCCCCCGAGCTCTTCGAGCAGGGGGGACCCCCACCGCGTTGGCGCCCTCCTCCGCCTTGCAGCTGCACGCACCAGACCCCGCTCGGGTCGGCCGAAAGGCACCGCACCTCACAGCCGGGATGATCCAGACGACAGGGCCTAGGAGCGTCCGCGCCGGCACCCGTACGGGTACCGGCCGTCGGCCGGGCAAACCCGCCAAGAGGTAACACCACGCGTGTGGGTGACGAAGCGTGGCGGACCTCTGACGTAACGTCACAAGCGTGATGGAACAGCACGCCCCCGCCCCGCCCGGCGCGCCGCCGCCCTGGGGCCGCCCCGCGCGGCTGCCCGTCCGCCCGGGCACGGGCCGGTTCCTGGTCCTCGCCGGTGTGTTCGTGTGCGCCGCCTGCGGACTGGTGTACGAACTCGAACTGGTCGCCCTCGCCTCGTACCTGATCGGCGACTCGGTCACCCAGGCCTCGGTCGTGCTGTCGGTCATGGTGTTCGCCATGGGCGTCGGCTCGCTGGCGGCCAAGCGGCTGCGCCGGCACGCGGCCATCGGGTTCGCCGCGCTGGAGGCGGCGCTGGCCCTCGTCGGCGGATGCAGCGCGCTCGCCCTGTACGCCGTGTTCGCCTGGACGGGTGCGTGGGGCGGGGTGTGGGCGAGCGGCCCGCGCTGCCTGCTGGTCGCCTTCTCCCTCGCCATCGGGCTGCTCATCGGGGCGGAGGTGCCGCTGCTGATGGAGCTGATCCAGCGCATCCGCCGCCAGGACGCGGGCGGCGCGGTGGCCGACCTGTTCGCCGCGGACTACGTCGGCGCCCTCGTCGGCGGCCTCGCCTTTCCCTTTCTGCTGCTGCCGCTGCTGGGCCAGCTGACCAGCTCCCTGCTCACCGGCGCGGTCAACGTCGTCGCCGGTGGCGCGCTCGTCCTCGGGCTGTTCCGCCGCGATCTGAGCCGGCGCGCCCGGCGGGTGCTGCTCGCCGTGGGTCTCGTCGTGCTCGGCGTGCTCGCCTTCGCCGCCGCCGAGGTCGACGACTTCGAGCGGGCCGCGCGGCACGCCGTGTACGGCGACGGGGTGCGCGTCGCCGTGCAGAGCGGGGTCCAGGAGATCGTCCTGACCGGCGGCACCGCCGGCCGCCCCCTCGACCTCTTCCTCGACGGCCGGCTGCGCGTCGGCGGCCGCGACGAGCGGCGCTATCACGAGGCGCTCGTCCAGCCCGCGATGGCCGGGCCGCACGCACGCGTGCTGATTCTCGGCGGTGGCGACGGCCTGGCCGCCCGCGAAGTGCTGCGCCATCCGGACGTGCGGCGGCTGCGGATCGTCGAGCTGGACCCCGAGGTGGTGCGCCTCGCCCGCACCGACCCGGCGCTGGCCCGGCTCAACGACCACGTCTACGGCGACCCGCGCCTGGCGGTCACCACCGCCGACGCCTTCGGCTGGCTGCGCACGGCGCTCTCCGGGTCGTACGACGTGGTGATCGCGGATCTGCCGGATCCGGGCATCACCGCCAGCACCAAGCTGTACTCGCAGGAGTTCTACGGGCTGGCCCGGCGTGTGCTCGCCCCCGGTGGGCGGCTCGTCGTGCACGCCGGGCCGGTCGCCGCGCGGCCCCGCGTGTTCTGGACCGTGGAATCGACACTGCGGGCGGCGGGGCTGCGCACGGTGTCCTACCGGGTCGGCGGCCGGGACTCCGGGTTCGCGGCCGGACCGGACCGCACAGCCGGGGCGGCGCACCCGCCGGGGGACTGGGGCTTCGTCCTGGCCGGTACCGGCGCACGGCCGCCCGCGCTGCGCCTGGACCCCGTCGGGCCCCGTCCGGCCACGCTGACTTCCGGCGCGCTCGCCGCCGACGCGCGCGCCGCGGCCGGCACGCGGGTGCCGGGGCTGTCGCCGTCGACGCTGGTGCATCCGCGGTACCGGGGCTGACCGGCTCCAGGCGGAGGGTGTTTCGCGCGCACGCGTGGGGGCCCGCCTCTCCCCCGAGAGGTGGACCCGTACCCTTCCCCGGGTCGGGTCGCTTCGGCATCGACGTCACGGACCGTGGGGCCGGGCCGAATCCCGCGTGCGGCGGATCTCGGGCGCACCCCGTGCGGTGGGCGTGCGGTTCCCGCAACCTCCGCGGTAGTCCGCAAGGGGGAGGGTGCGGGGATCCAGGCGCGTGGGGGTGCAGTTCGCCGCCCGCTGGGTAGGCTCCGTCGACATGGAGCATGAGGTGTTCGTCCCGGTCCCCGCCGAGCGGCTTCGGGCGGCGCTCGCCGACCCCGCGCGGATCGCCCGGGCGGTGCCCGGACTCCAGCGGGACGCAGGCGCGGAAGACGGCACGGACGTCGCCGGGCGGCTGAAGCTGCGGGTCGGCGGTCATTCCGTCACCTACCGCGGCACCCTGCGGGTCACCGGCCGCGAGGATGGTTCCTGCGCGGTCGAGGGCGATGCCGGGGAGGCGCGCGGCACCGGCACGGTGAAGCTGACGCTCACCGTGCGGGCCACGGACGCCGAGGGCGGCGCCACGCTCACCTTCGAGGGCGGCGCGACGGCGGACGGCCGCATCACCGAGTTCCCCGCCGACGAGGTCGAGGCGGCGCTCACCCGCCTCCTGACCCGCTTCGCGGAACAACTGGGGCAGGAGACGGCGCCGACCGGGGCCGCGGACAACGCGCCCGAGTCACCCGAGCAGCTGTCCACCGGGGACTTCGAGCCGGCCGCGACCAGTGACTTCGACACCGCGCCGGACGCCGATGACGCGCCGGCGCCGTCCGTCTTCGACGTCGACGTACCGCCGCCGTCGCTGGACCCGCGCGCCGACGAGACCGCCGAGCCGCCGACCGAGGCCGCGGCGGACCACGGCGAGGCGCAGGCCGACGCCCGCGCGGACTACACCGACGCCGGCCGGCCGCCCGCCGAGGCCGCGCACGCCCGGCGCACGATGATCGGCCGCAGCGCCGAGGAGGTCGACCACGCGCCGCCCCGGGGCCGCTACGCCCCCGTCCCGGCCCCGCAGGCGGGCTCGGCGACGTCCACCCTGCGCTGGATGGCCCCCGCGGCGGTGGCGGTGGTGGCATCGGCGATCGTGGTCGGCCGCGCCCTGCGCCGCCGCCGCTGACCCCCGCCCCGGAAACCGACGCCCCGGAGTCCCACCACACCTGAACCGGCGCCCCGGAGTCCACCGCCCCGGAAACCGTCGCCCTGGAGTCCCACCGCCCCCGAACCGTCGCCCCGGAGTCCACCGCCCCCGAACCGTCGCCCCGGAGTCCCCCCCCGCCCCCCGAACCGGCCCTGCGGCGTCCGCCGTCCCGTCGCCCCGGCGCCGACCCGCCCCCAGTACTGTCGTCCCGTGAGTAACGAAGACATCACGTTGAGCGCGGGGGTCGCGCAGGTCGTCGTGCGGCCCGGCAGCGGTGGGCGGATCGGGTCGGTGCTGGTCGGCGGTGTGGAGCTGCTGCGCCAAGGGGACCGCTACGGCTGCTTCCCGATGGTGCCCTGGTGCGGGCGTATCCGGGACGGACGGTTCCGGGACGGCGCCACGGTGCACCAGATGCCGCTGAACGCCCCGCCGCACGCCATCCACGGCACCGCCCGCGACGCCGCCTGGACGACCGCCCGCGTCACCGCCGACGAGGCCGTCCTGACGTACGACCTGGTCGAGCCCTGGCCCTACCCCGCCCGGGTCACGCAGGTCGTCGCCCTCGCGCCGGACTCCCTGACGCTGACCATGTCGATCGAGACGTACGACTCGTCGTTCCCGGCGCAGATCGGCTGGCACCCCTGGTTCCACCGGAACCTGGGCGGCGAGGACGTCACGCTGGACTTCTCGCCCGCCTGGCAGGAGGAGCGCGGCGACGACCACCTGCCCACCGGCAACCGGATCGAGCCGCGGCCCGGCCCCTGGGACGACTGCTTCGGGATGCCCGGCGGAGTCGACGTCACCCTCACCTGGCCGGGGCAGCTCCAGCTGAAGGTGGCCAGCCGCGAGGAGTGGGTCGTCGTGTACGACGAGCAGGCCGAGGCGGTGTGCGTGGAGCCGCAGACCGGGCCGCCCAACGGGCTGAACACCGCCCCGCGCCTGGTCACGCCCCTGGAGCCGCTGGAGGCCACGACCACCTGGAGCTGGCGGCGCCTTTAAGCTGGCAGACATGACGGACGTTCGCGCGGCGCTGCTGCAGCAGATCAAGGACAAGGCCGTGGTACACGGCAGGGTGACCCTCTCCTCGGGTCTGGAGGCCGACTACTACGTCGACCTGCGCCGCATCACGCTCGACGGCGAGGCCGCCCCGCTGGTCGGCCAGGTCCTGCTGGACCTGACCGCCGACCTGGAGTTCGACGCGGTCGGCGGCCTGACCATGGGCGCCGACCCGGTCGCCGCCGCCATGCTGCACGCGGCCGCCGCGCGCGGGAAGAAGCTGGACGCGTTCGTCGTCCGCAAGGCCGCCAAGGCGCACGGCCTGCAGCGCCGCGTCGAGGGCCCGGACATCGCGGGCCGCCGCGTGCTGGTCGTCGAGGACACCTCCACGACCGGTGGTTCCCCGCTCACCGCCGTCGAGGCCGTGCGCGAGGCCGGCGCCGAGGTCGTCGCCGTCGCCACGATCGTCGACCGGGCGACCGGTGCCGCGGAGAAGATCCAGGACGGCGCGGGGGTGCCGTATCTGTACGCCTACGCAAAGGACGAGCTGGGCCTGGACTGACCGCCCTCTGGACCGTGCCTGGACCTTCCGGCCGAGTCTGGGAAGATGGGGCCGACGATGACGTCGCCCCCATGGTCTAGGTCAGGGCCGTAACGCACCACACGCCCACCCGCACATACAAGGAGCGGACAGATGCCCATCGCAACCCCCGAGGTCTACAACGAGATGCTCGACCGGGCGAAGGCAGGCAAGTTCGCCTACCCGGCCATCAACGTCACCTCCTCCCAGACCCTGCACGCGGCCCTGCGCGGCTTCGCGGAGGCGGAGAGCGACGGCATCGTCCAGATCTCCACGGGTGGTGCCGAGTTCCTGGGCGGCCAGCACAACAAGGACATGGTCACCGGCGCGGTGGCCCTGGCCGAGTTCGCGCACATCGTCGCCGAGAAGTACGACGTCAACATCGCCCTGCACACCGACCACTGCCCGAAGGACAAGCTCGACGGGTATGTGCGTCCGCTGCTGGCGCTGTCGAAGAAGCGCGTCGAGGCCGGTCTGAACCCGCTGTTCCAGTCCCACATGTGGGACGGCTCCGCGGAGACCCTGGCCGACAACCTGTCGATCGCCCAGGAGCTGCTGGAGCAGGCCCGCGCCGCCAAGATCATCCTCGAGGTCGAGATCACCCCGACCGGTGGCGAGGAGGACGGCGTCACGCACGAGATCAACGACTCCCTGTACACCACGGTGGACGACGCGATCCGTACGGCGGAGGCGCTCGGCCTGGGCGAGAAGGGCCGCTACCTGCTCGCCGCGTCCTTCGGCAACGTCCACGGTGTGTACAAGCCGGGCAACGTCGTCCTGCGTCCGGAGCTGCTGAAGGAGCTGAACGAGGGCGTCGCCGCGAAGTACGGCAAGGTCTCCCCGTTCGACTTCGTCTTCCACGGCGGCTCCGGCTCCTCCGAGGAGGAGATCCTGACCGCCCTGGAGAACGGCGTGGTCAAGATGAACATCGACACCGACACCCAGTACGCCTTCACGCGTCCGGTCGCCGCCCACATGTTCACCAACTACGACGGCGTCCTGAAGGTCGACGGCGAGGTCGGCAACAAGAAGACCTACGACCCGCGCACCTGGGGCAAGCTGGCCGAGGCGGGCATGGCCGCCCGTGTCCTGGAGGCCTGCAAGCACCTGCGCTCCACCGGCACCAAGATCAAGTAAGCGGCCCCGCCGCCGACCGAGGGCCCGGCGTCCGTGCTTCGGCACGGCGCCGGGCCCTCGGCGTGTCACAGGCGCCGGGGGCGCCGCACAGGTGATACTCCCGCGCGCGATGTCAGGGACATGCTCTACGCTGCGCTTCGCGCGTCCCCGTCGGGACGCGTGGACCATTGGGGGGTCTCCTACATCGTGCGTAAGCGCTCTCTCTCGGCCGCGACGGCGCTCGCGGTCCTCTGCAGTTCCGCGGCGCTCGTCGCGGGCACGGCCGGCTCCGCCGCGGCGGACAGCAGCTTGCTGCTGCCGCTCAAGAGTGCCGGCGACGTCGTGGTGGACGGCGTCCACCAGCGGATCTTCATCAGCGATCCGTCCGCCGGCAAGGTCGTCGCGACCAACTACTCCGGCGCCGTGCTGGCCACCGCCTCCGCCCTGCCGGGCGTCACCGGCCTCGCCCTGTCCGACGACGCGAACCGCCTGTACGCCGCGGTACCCGGCGCCGACGCCGTCGTCGCCCTGGACACCCAGGCGGTCACCGAGCAGGCCCGGTACGCGACCGGCGAGGGCACCCACCCGCGCTTCCTCGCGCTCGCGGGCGGCAAGATCTGGTTCGGCTACGGCAGCGACATCGCCAACGGCGCCTGGGGCGACGACGACGGCGACATCGGTTCGCTGGACGCCTCCGGCGCCGACCCGGTGGTGGCCCTGGGCCAGGACACCGAGACCGCCTACTCGGGCGCCCCGCGCCTGGTCGCCTCGCCGGCGAACCCGAACGTCATCGCCGCCGCCGGCTCGTACTCCAACAGCTTCGCGCTGGCCACTTACGACGTGACGACGGGCAGCGCGGTGCGCACCGCGCGCGCCGAGGGGGACCAGAACGCGGCGCGCGGCATGACGAACGACCTCGCCTACACGCCGGACGGCACCCGCCTGATCACCGCCAACCCGGGCAACAGCCACTCCGTGTGGCAGACCTCGGACCTCACCCAGGTCGCCGGCTACCCGAGCGAGTACCACGGCGCCGCCGTGGCCGTCGCCCCGGACGGCACCGTCGCGGCGGGCTCCGACGCCGCGTACGGCGACGACGTCTTCGTCTACCGCCCCGGTGAGCAGACCGCCGTGCGGCACTACGACTTCCCCGGCACCGGCTACATCGGCAGCGGCAGCGGGGACGAGCTGGTCGACGGCGGTCTCGCCTGGGAGCCCGGCGGCAGCCGCCTCTTCGCGGTGACCCGCAACGACCGCGGCGCCCTGCGGCTGCAGCGGATGGACGAGCCGGTCAAGTCCGCGCCCGTCGTCACCGTGAAGGCACCGGCCACCGCCTCGCTCGACAAGGCGCTCACCGTCTCCGGCACCGTCACCGCGAGCCTGCAGCTGCCCGCCGGGACACCGCTCACCGTGACCCGGTACGACGCCGAGGCACCGAACGGCAAGGCGCTCGGCACCAAGCCGCTGGGCGCGAACGGCGCGTACTCCTTCACCGACACCCCGACCGCGGCCGGCACCGTCACCTACAAGGTGACCTACACCGGGGACGCCGAGCACGCGGCCGCCGCCGCGATCGCACGGGTCGGCGTCGCCCACAAGGCGACCGCGATCAGCCTCGACCGCAACGGCACGGTCGTGAACTACGGCACGACGGTGACGTACACGGCCACCCTCGGCCCGACGTACCGGAACCGGGTCGTGGAGATCTGGGCCGACCCGTGGGGCTACGAGCCCAAGCGGCTGCTCAAGCGGGGCACGGTCGACGCCCAGGGCAAGCTGTCGGCGTCCATGTGGATGAACCGCGACACCACCGTCACCGCGGTCTTCGCCGGGGACGCCCGCAACGGCTACGCGTCGGCCAAGTCGGGTGTGTACACCCGCGCCGGGGTGACGACCACGCTGTCCCGGCACTACAAGTGGACCAAGATCGGCACCACCTGGTACCAGACCTACCACCAGAGCACCGACGCGCTGATCACCACCTGGCACAACGCCTACCCGGGCCGCTGCACCCGGATCGACCTGCAGGTGTACGTCCAGGGCGCCTGGCAGACCGGTTTCTCGGAGTTCTACGAGCTCGGCAGCGACGGCAAGATGTACCTCACCCTCGACAACGACGGCGCCGCCGGAGTGCGCGCCCGGGTGCGGTCGGTGTACGTCGACGGCTACAACGGGGACAACGTGAACGCCGGTGTCACCGGACCGTGGAAGTACCTCAACGTCACCCGGTGACAGACTGGACGCCATGTCCCTTCACGAGAACCTGCTCGGGGGTCCGCCCCCGACCCACCTGCCCGACGACCCGGAGCCGCGTGAGCTCCTCGCCAAGGGCACCCCGCCCGCCGAGGTCGCCGCGCGGTTCCCGGCGTCCTCGCTCGCCTGGGCCCAGCTTGCCGACGACGCGTTCGAGCGGGGTGCGGCGGTGGAGTCCTACGCGTACGCCCGGACGGGCTACCACCGCGGCCTGGACGCGCTGCGCCGCAACGGCTGGAAGGGCCACGGCCCGGTGCCGTGGGAGCACGAGCCGAACCGCGGCTTCCTGCGGGCCCTGCACGGCCTCGCGCGGGCCGCGCACGCGATCGGCGAGGAGGAGGAGTACGAGCGCTGCTCGCAGTTCCTGAAGGACTCCTCGCCGGCCGCGGCCCAGACGCTGGGCTAGAGCGTTCTCCCTGGTGGGCCCGCCCTTGACGGGGCGGGCCTTGCCGTTTCCCCGGTGATTGCGGAGGATGCGGGTGGGGACCGGGGCCCCCGTGTCGGTAACGGCAGGGGCGGACCGCTACCCGGAGTACAGCAGGAGACAGCGATGTCCCACGAGGCTCACCAGTCCGACGAGCTTCAGACCCCGCATCTCGACTTCGAGGGCACCACGCCGTACGAGGACTACGTCAAGGCGGACGTGCTCACCCACCTCCAGCACACCCTCTCCGACGATCCCGGAGAGATGGTCTTCCTGGTCACGACCCAGGTGATGGAGCTGTGGTTCACGGTCATCGTCCATGAATGGGAGACGGCCGCGCGCGCCCTGCGCGAGGACCGGGTGCCGGTCGCGATCGATGCGCTGAAACGTTCCGTACGCGAGCTGGAGGCGCTGAACGCCTCCTGGAAGCCGCTGGGCGGACTCACCCCGCAGCAGTTCAACTCCTACCGGTCCGCGCTCGGCGAGGGCTCCGGTTTCCAGTCCGCGATGTACCGGCGGCTGGAGTTCCTGCTCGGCGAGAAGTCCGCGTCCATGCTGGTGCCGCACCGCGGCGCGCCCCGCGTCCACGCGGAACTGGAGAAGGCGCTGCACGAGCCGTCGCTGTACGACGAGGTGCTGCGGCTGCTCGCGCGGCGCGGGTACGCCGTTCCGGCGTCCGTGCTCGGGCGGGACGTGTCCCGCAAGTACGAGCCGTCCGACGCCGTCGAGGAAGCCTGGGCGGAGATCTACTCCGGCGACGAGAGCGGCGAACTGGCCCGGCTGGGCGAGGCGTTGACGGATGTCGCGGAGCTGGTGTGGCGCTGGCGCAACGACCACCTGACGGCCACGCGCCGCGCCATGGGCGCCAAGCAGGGCACCGGTGGTTCGGCCGGGGTGGCGTGGCTGGAGAAGCGCGCCCAGAAGAACGTGTTCCCGGAGCTGTGGACGGCCAGGTCCCATGTCTGAGCCGAATGGAGCGTCCGCGGTGCCGGAGCTGGGCGCGCGGGCGGAGAAGCTGGATGCCGCGGACGAACTCGCAAACGTGCGCGGCCGGTTCGTGCTCGACGACGTCGTGTACCTGGACGGCAACTCGCTCGGCGCGCTGCCGGCGCATGTCCCGGGCCGGGTGGAGGACGTCGTCCGCCGCCAGTGGGGCGAGCTGCGCATCCGCTCCTGGGAGGAGAGCGGCTGGTGGACGGCGCCCGAGCGGATCGGCGACCGGATCGCGCCGCTGGTCGGCGCGGCGCCGGGGCAGATCGTCGTGGGCGACTCGACCAGCGTGAACGTGTTCAAGGCGCTGGTCGGCGCGGTGCGGCTGGCCGGGGACGGACGCCACGAGATCCTCGTCGACGCCTCCACGTTCCCCACGGACGGGTACATCGCCGAGTCGGCGGCCCGGCTGACGGGGTGCACGCTGCGGGCGGTGACGCCGGCGCAGGTGCCGGGGGCGCTGTCGGAGCGTACGGCGGCGGTGCTGCTGAACCACGTCGACTACCGCACCGGGCGCCTGCACGACCTGCCGTCGCTGACGGCGGCGGTGCACGCGGTGGGCGCGGTCGCGGTGTGGGACCTGTGCCACAGCGTGGGGGCGCTGCCCGTGGGGCTGGACGAGCACGGGGTGGACCTGGCGGTCGGCTGCACGTACAAGTACCTCAACGGCGGCCCCGGTTCGCCGGCGTACCTGTACGTGCGCCGTTCGCTCCAGGACCGTTTCGACTCGCCGCTGCCGGGCTGGAACTCCCACGCCGAGCCGTTCGGCATGCGCCCCGAGTACGCGCCGGCGCCCGGTGCGCTGCGGGGGCGTGTGGGCACGCCGGACATCCTGTCGATGCTGGCGCTGGAGGCGGCGCTGGACGTCTGGGACGGGGTGCCGATCGAGGCGGTGCGTGCCAAGTCGCTCGCGCTGACGGACTTCTTCCTGACGTGTGTCGAGGAGTACGTGGGCCCGGGTCGGGTCGAGTCCGTCACGCCGGTGGCGCACGAGGAGCGCGGCAGCCAGGTCGCGCTGCGGTGCGCGGACGCGGGTGACGTCATGAAGCGCCTGATCGAGCGGGGGGTGGTGGGCGACTACCGGGCCCCTGACGTTCTGCGCTTCGGCTTCACCCCGCTGTATGTGGGGTTCGCGGACGTGGAGCGGGCGGCTCGGGTGCTGGGGGCTGTCCTGAGCTAGCGGCGTGCGGGTGGGCCGCCGTCACCCGGTGACTGACGGGGGACTGCCAACCGGGCTGCCAGGGCGCGGAGTCGGCCGATGTCGGTGGAAAAGTCGGACGCGTTCGTGATGAACCGTTCGACAGGAGGACCGATATGAAGACACTGAGCCGTGTCCTGGCACCCGCCCTGCTCGCGCTGTCCCTCGGAGGCCTGGCGGTGCCCGCCGCGTCCGCCGCCCCCGCATCCGTCCCCGTCGTGCAGGCGGCCGACGACGCGGGCCTGGTGGCCGGCCGGGACTGCCGGGCGGGGGACAACCTCGACGAGATCGCCGCGAAGTTCATCTCCCGCTGCAAGAAGGGCTCGATCCGCCGGGAGTTCCCGAGCGACCGTCTCTCCCGCAGCCTCGGGCAGATCTACGACGGCAAGCAGCGCGGTGACCGCGATGACGTCAAGGCGTGGAAGCTGCTGAACGACCGCCGCTTCGACAAGTAGCGTGGATCACGTGAGCGAGACATCCGACGTACTGCCCTTCGTGGCGCTGGTGGTGATGGAGGCCACCGGCGCCGGGGAGCCCCTGTTCCAGGAGAACGTCGTCCTGGTGCACGCACCCGACGAGACCTCCGCCCGGCAGCGGGTGGAGCGGCGGGCGCGTGAGGCCGAGACCGACTACCTCAACGATCAGGGGCAGACGGTCAGCTGGCGGCTGAAGGCGATCGTCGACGTCAAGGAGGCCGAGGACACCGACCTCGGCCGTGACGCCGACCTGTACACCCGCCACTTCCGGGACTGGGCCGCGTACGAACGGGTGGAGCCGCTGCTCTCCCGCGAGGAGTGAGCGGCCGGCGGCTGTCGTGAACCGGAGCGCGGCCCCCGGCTACGTACCGGGCATGCGATACGACACGACAGCTGCCCCGCCCTCGGCGAGGGAGCGAGACGACCCCTCGCTGATGACCGTCACGGGAACGGAACTGGCCCGCCTCAAGCGAGGCTTCCTGGCGTGGTACCACCTGCTGGCCCCGGTGGCCATCACCGTGCCGCTCTTCCTCGGCGCGCTCGGCTCGTCGGAGGCCAGGGCCGGGCAGACGTTCGAGGTCTTCCGGAACGTGACCCTGGAGTTCTGGGGCGTCCTGGTGCCGATGACGGCCGGGCTCGCCGCCGCCCTGTCCGTGCGCGCCGACCAGGACGCCTGGCGCCTGCTGCTCTCCTACGGCGTGCCGCGCGGCAGGTACTTCGTCGGGAAGGTCGCCGCCCTCGGGGTGCTCGGATTCCTCTCGGCGACCGTGCTGCTGGTGATGCTCTCCCTGGGCGCCGCGCTCAGCGGACGCTTCCCGGACGCGCTCGGTACCGTGGCCGCCGCCGTCTATCTGCCCTGGCTGGTCGGCCTGTCCATGACCGCGCTGGCGACGCTGGTCGCCGTGGCGTGGGGCATGGGACCCAGCATCGGCGTGGGCGTCGCCGGACTGCTGTGCGGGGCGCTCGTCTCGGACAAGGTGTTCTGGTACGCGGTGCCGTTCGCCTGGCCGATGCGGGTGGTGCTGCCGCTGGCCGGCATCGGGCCGAACGGTGTGCCGCTGCCGAAGGACAGCCCCGTCACGGATCCGGGGGCCATTCCGGTCGCCGTCGCTCTCGCCGCCGTGCTGGCCGCCGTCCTGCTCGCCGTGGGCCGGCTGCACATGACCCGCAAGGAGATCTGACATGGTGCCCGCCCTGCGCATCCGCGACCTGCACAAGCACTACGGCACCCACCGCGCTCTGGACGGCGTCGACCTGACCGTGGAGTCGGGAGAGGTCTATGGGCTGCTCGGCCCGAACGGCGCCGGCAAGACCACGTTGATGAAGGCGCTGCTCGGGCTGCAGCGGCCCACCTCCGGGAGCATCGAGATCCACGGCCGGCCGGTGGGCCGGGACAGCCTCGCCGAGGTCGGCGCGCTCATCGAGGTGCCCGGGCTGTGGCCGCAGCTGACCGCCGACGAGACGCTGCGCATCCACGCCCGGCTGCGCGGGGTGCCGAGGGAATGGATCGAGCCCGCGCTGGAGCGGGTCGGCATGACCGGGGCGCGGGAGCGCAAGGTCGGCGCGTACTCGCTCGGCATGCGCTGGCGTCTGGGCATCGCGGTGGCGCTGCTGGCGCGGCCGCGGCTGATCGTGCTGGACGAGCCGACGAACGGCCTCGACCCGGTGGGCATCCGGGAGATGCGCGGCATCATCCGCTCCCTCGCCGGGCAGGGGGTCGCGGTGCTCATCGCCAGCCATCAGCTCGCCGAGGTGGCGCAGGTGTGCGACCGGGTCCAGGTGCTGGTGGCCGGCAGCACCCGCTATGAGGGCCCGCTGGACGGGCTCGCCGTCGACGGAGATGTCGAGGCCGGCTTCTTCCGGCTGGTGGAAACGGCCGGTGCCGGCATCCGGTGAGGCCGTCACGGTGCGGTCCGGCCGCCCCGGGTGCGCGGGCGGCCGGACCGTACGGCCTCGGGGCGGGTCAGCCGGCCCGGCCGACCGGGCGGCCGGGAGCGTCGATCAGCCCCAGTTCGGCCGCCCGCGCGTGCAGTTCGCTGCGGCCCGACACCCCGAAGGCGTCGTACAGCTTGCGGATACGGCGGTACATCGACCGCTCCGAACAGTAGTTGCGGCGCGCGATCTCCGACACCGTCGCCGAGGTGCACAGCATCCGCAGCAGAGCGGCGTCGTAACCGCCCGGCCGGGGGGCGAGAGCGGGGAACGGCTCGGTGCCGGGCGCGGGGGCGGGCGGCCGTATCGGAGCGCCGTCCGGCAGGACACACAGCCGGAAGGCCGGACGGCCGGCGGCGGGTGAGTCGGTGTCGGGCGAGGCGTGCGCCCGGCACCGCGCCAGCAACAGGTCGATCTGCCGCTCCTCGGGAATGGCGAGGTTGAGGACGCAGTTCGCCCCCGAGCGTATGGCGTTGTAGGTGAGGTGCCCGGACACGTCGTCGGTGACGGCGATCAGCAGCGCCATCGCATGGCGGGTCCGCAGGGCCCGCAGCCGGTCCGCCTGGAGTTCGCTGGACACCGGCAGGAGGACGGGCAGCCCGGGATCACCCGGGGCGGCCAGCTGGGAGTCGTCGACGAAGTCGACGCGGTCGAGGCCGGCCCGCAGCGTACTGAGCGGTGTGCCGGGCGTGGAGAACGGCCGCTTCAGGCCGGTGTGGGCGAGGACGTGGAGCGACGTGGTGACGATGAGCTGGGTCAAGACGGTGTTCCCCCGTGGTTCGCAAGGTCGGTTCCGTACGGATCGGTGCCCGACCGGTGGATCCTGAGCTTCGGTGTCCTGCGTCATGGGTCCTGGTGTTCAGGTCGGCATGCGGTCCTCGGACGGGCTGCCCCCTGTGTGGCGGGGCAGCAGGAACCGCGCCGCCCCGGTGGGAGCGGCGCGGTGGCGGGCTCCGGTGGTCAGCCGGCGGCCCTGCACAGCTTCAGGGTCTTGCTGAGCAGTGAACCCAGACTGATCGGGTCGCCGTCGTCGCCCTTGGCTCGCAGCGGCCCGATGTCGTGGTAACCCGCGTCCCGCGCACGGTCGTTGAGCGCGTAGGCGGTGCCGTCGGGCGCGGTGAAGACGGCCTGGGTCCCCTTGCGGCACTCGGCGGTGCCGTGGTCGACGGTGAGCGGCCAGGTGTAGCCGAGGTTCTTGGCGCTCATCCGCTGTGCGGTGGAGGTCGGGCTGGGCAGCGGGTCGGGGTGGCCGGTGGCCGGGTGGCTGGTGCCGCTGCCGCCGCACCCGGTGAGGGCGAGCAGCAGGGCTGCCGCGCCGGCGAGTGTCACCGGCAGGGTCGTGCGGGTCCGGGACGGCCGGCGACAGCCGGGGGTCGATGTCTCGGATGTCATGAACTGGCTACCTCGCTCTCGGGAGAGGCGGAAGGGGTGACAGGGTGTCCGGTGGCTCGGAGCAGGGCCGCGTAGCCGTCCTCCAGCGTCGGCTGCACCGGCCGGGCGTCCGGAGGCGGCACGGAGGCGACCACGCGGTACTGGGGCCCGTCGGCGGTCGTGAGCGCGCTGACCACGTCGGCGCCCGGCCGCGGCGCCGCGGCGCCGGCCGGCAGCAGATAGGTGCAGCCGGCGGCCTGGCTGATCAGCGCGGACGTGGTGTCGTGGAAGACGAGCCGGCCCGCGGTGAGCACCGCCACCTCGGGGCAGGTCTGGGCGACGTCGTCGAGGATGTGCGTGGACAGCAGCACCGTGCGGTGGCCGCCGAGGCCGGCGAGCAGTGCGCGGAACCGCATCCGCTCGTGCGGGTCGAGCCCCGCGGTGGGCTCGTCCACGATCAGTACCGTCGGGTCGCCGAGCAGCGCCTGGGCGATGCCGATACGGCGCCGCATGCCGCCGGAGAAACCACCCAGCCGCTCCCCGGCGCGGTCCTCCAGACCGACCTCGGCGAGCCGGTCGCCGACCTGGCGGCGGCGTTCGCGTTTGTCGTGGACGCCCTTGAGGACGGCGATGTAGTCGAGGAACTCCCGTGCCGTCAGGTCCGGGTACGGCGACAGCTCCTGCGGCAGATAGCCGAGGGTGCGTTTCATCGCGGTCAGGCCCGCGGTCGTGGCCAGGTCGTGCCCCGCCACGACGACGCGGCCCGACGTGGGTTTCAGCACGCCGGTCAGGATGCGCAGCAGCGTGGTCTTGCCTGCGCCGTTCGCCCCGAGCAGGCCGACCGTGCCGCCCTCGATGTGCAGGTCCACGTCCTCCAGGGCGCGCCGGCCGCCCGGGTGGACCTTCGTCAGGGATTGCGTCGTGATGTTCATCGGGGTCGCTCTCCGTGTCGTCGTGGGCGGGCGGCGAGGTGACCGAGGACGTGGCACACCACGGCGGTCAGCAGCACCAGTGCGAGGTTCAGGCAGGCGGAGGTGCCGGTGGCGTCCGGACGCAGCGGGCCGGCGCCGTCGCGGGCCGCCCAGACCGACGGCGCGTCCGCCCACGCCACGAGCGGATAGCCGCCGAGCGGCGACAGCACGGTGCCGGTGGGCGTCGGCAGCGGGGAGAAACGGGGAGGGAACTGGGTCGCCCACAGCCACACCGCCACCAGGCCCGCCCGCGCGGCGGCGACCGGCATGAGCAGGCCCAGCAGCCCGGCGAGCGCCGTCGCGGCGAGCGCGGCGGGCACGACGGCCGTGACCAGGGCGGTCAGCGCCGCCGCGAGGGGGCGGGCGTCGGCGTGGGCGAGCGCGAGAACCGCCCCGTAGGCCAGCAGCAGGGCGGCGATCGGCGCGAGCGCGGTCAGCAGGGGGCCCAGGAGGGCGCCGGTGCTGCGCGACAGACGGCCGGTCGGAGTGGCCGTCAGCAGTTCCGGCATGCCGCGGGTCCGCAGACCGCGGCGCGGCAGGTCGGTCGTCGCGAGGGCCAGGCCGAGCGCGCAGAACGTGTTGACCAGCACCGCGGCCGCGCCCACGCGGGTCGCGGGATCGGCGGCGGCGGTGACCACGGGCGAGGTCAGCGCGAGCAGCAGGCTCAGCGCGGCCAGCGGGAGCACGGCGGCCCACACCGTGCGGCGCCGGGCGGCCATGAGGGCCTCGTAGCGGACGCTGCAGAGGAAGACGGTCATGTGGTCACCCGGGTCGCGGGGGATCGGGGGGTGGGTGCGGTGGTCGGGTGAGTCGCGGCCTCGGGGGCGGAAGGCGGGCGTGCCGAGTCGCCCTGTGCTGTGGGGGGTTGGTGGAGGCTGGCCTGTGCCTGGGCCGGTGCGCGCACTCAGTTCTCCTTGTCGTGGGGGGTCAGGGCGCCGGAGCGGTCGCCGTCGGCGAGGGTGCGCAGGGCCAGCGCGGTCAGTACGGCGCCGGCCGCGAGGGCCGGCACGCCCTGCGGTGCGCCCTGTGGCGCGACGCGGTCCAGCAGCAGCAGTTTGGCCAGGCAGACGGCGATGACCAGGGCGGTGCCGGCTCCGGCCGAGCCGCGGCGGGCGGTGCCCCACACGGCGCAGCCGGTCAGCAGGGCGGTCAGGCCCGCGAGTTCGGTGAGCGTCGTGGCGGGGCGGATGTCACGGCCGGTGGCGGTGAGCAGGCCGACCAGGGCGGTGGCCGCCAGGACCGCCAGGACGGTGGGTGCGCACAGGCGGCGGGCGACGGTGTGGGGGTAGCGGGTCGGGAGGGTGAGGTGCAGCTCGGTCATCGTCTCCCGGGCGACGACGGAGGCGCAGGCCAGGGCGGTGGCGGCGGGGAGGGCGGTGGTGAGGAGGGCGCGGCCGAGGAGGGTGCCGTCGGGGTCGTCGCCGGTGGCCATCGCCGCCCAGGCTACGAGGGCGGCGGCGCAGGGCAGGACGAGGGCGGCGAGGCCGCAGCGGCGGGCCTCGTGCGGCCAGGCGCTCATGACCTGCTCCTCCCCGTGCGGTGTTCTGGCGGGATCCGTCGCCGCCTCGCCAGGCGGGGGATGACTGGCGAGGGGCGGCGGACGTGTGGTGTACGTAGCGGTGGGGGTGGGGGGCGGTTCACGGAAGTTTCGGGATGGCTGGGGGCGGGTGCCTGCGGCGCCTGGCCGGTTTTTGTCTGCGGGTTGTGTTGTGGCTGGTCGTGCAGTTCCCCGCGCCCTTTTGTTGCCTGCGGCGGTCCGTTGCTGTCCAGTGGGTGGCTGGTGTCGCGCCTGCGGTTCGTTGTGAGTCGGGGACTCGGGGCGGGGGGCCAGTCATCCGGCGGGTGCGCGAGCCTTACCCCCGGGCGGGGTAGCGGCGCATCGATCCCGTTGCCCAGGCCAGCAGCGCTGCTGACGCCGTCAGGGTCCAGGGGCTCGTGGACAGGACCGGGTCCAGCAGGGCGCGCAGGGGGGTGGAGAGCAGGCCCTGCGGTCCGGTCAGTACGCCCAGTGCCCACAGGCCGGCTCCCGCCGCCGCTCCGGCCGCCGGTGCTATCCGTACCGACAGGGCCAGCGCCAGGGACGACGCGAGGAGGGCCTCGCCCAGCCAGCCCGCGACCACCGGCCACCACCCGGGCCCGCCGATGAGGGCCGAACACACCACCGCCAGCGCGAGGTCGGCGCCGATCACCACGACCATCCGGGCCAGGAACACCGTCCCCGGCGGCACCTGGAGGGTGAACATCAGCTCCCCCCGTGGATCACGCCGCGGCGACGCGACGACGAGCCCGGCGAGGACGATCAGCGCCACGCAGGCCGCGCCGAAGAGGCGGGGGCCGAGCCGTCCCGCGTCCAGGAGGGGGGTCACCGCGGCGGCGACCAGCAGTCCCATCGCGCTCAGCGGCGCCCACAGCCTGGGCAGCAGCGCCGCTTCCGTGCGTGCCAGCTGCCAGGCCAGCCGCCAGGGCGCCGGCGAGCGCGCGGGGGCCGGGGACGCCTGGGGCGAGGCCGTGGCGGCGGCACCCGAGAGGGCCGGGGCCAGCAGGGTGTCGAAGCTCGGTACGGTCGCCTCCGCGCTCTCCGCCTTCCGCACCGTGACGCCCAGCGCACGCCAGTCCGCGAACCGCGCCCGGCAGCCGGTGCAGCCGTCGAGGTGACGGCGGTCCTCCTCGGCGGGCACACCGCGCAGGAGCCCGATCAGCTCCTCGTCCGCAAGATGGTCTCTCATCGTCGTCCCGTTCCTTCCAGCCGCGAGGCGGCGAGCATGCTGCCCAGTCGCCTGCGCGCATGGGACATCCGGCTCTTGACTGTGCCCACCGGGATGCCGAGGACGGCCGCCACCTCCGGATAGGCGAGTTCCTCCACGAGGACCAGGCCGAGCACCTCCCGCAGATGTTCGGGCAGGGCGCGGACGGCCTCGCGCAGCTCCGTGCGTTCGGTTTCCACGAGGACCTGCTCCTCCACCCCGGGCTCAGGGTGCGGCACGTGCTGGGCCTCGGCGAGGTCCGTGAACCGGGGCCGGGAGCGGCGCAGCTGGTTGTGGGCCTGACGCCGGGCGACGCCCAGCAGCCAGCCGCGTACCGAGGACTCGCCACGGAATGCCGCGGCGGACCGCCACACGGCGAGCCACGACTCCTGGAGGATCTCCTCCGCCACCCCCTGATCGGAGGTGAGTCTGCGGATGAGGCGCAGCATGGCGGCCGCATGCCGCTCGTAGAGGGTCCGCAGGGCGGTCTGGTCACCACGCGCGGCCGCGGTCAGCAGGGCTTCGTCCGAACACACACGTCGTACGTAGCGCCTGACCGGGCGGCGGTTCACACCCGTGCGTCGGGATTCGGCCGCCGCTCGGGGCGCCGTGCGGGGCCGTTCGGAATCCGGGGTTCCAGCCTCTGCCAGCGGACTGCCATTCCTGCCAGGCCGCACGGGAGCTGTTGAGTACGTCCGAAACGGCATGGTTCCGTGACCACGGATCGATCCGACGAACATTCATCCGGTTCTGACGAAGGAGCCTTTCATGGGCACCCACGGAGTTCAGTACGACGAGGCGGACCTGTTCGACCTCGACCTGGAGATCGGCGTGGAGAAGTCGGTCGCCGGTCCGGCGATCACCTCCGTTTCCTACTGCACGCCCGGCTGCACCAGCGACGGCGGTGGCTCGGGCTGCAGCCACTGCTGCTGACCGCCCTCGGCCCGGGGCCGGCCGGTTCTCCCGGCCGGCCCCGGGCCTCGCCCGGCATCCACCGGTGCCCGGGAGCAGTCCGCGAGGAGGGGAAGAAAACCTTGGGGGAGTCCTTGTTCCGTGCCGGAGACGTCTTCCTGCTCCGTGC
The DNA here is from genome assembly GCF_040656475.1 of Streptomyces sp. NPDC049915. NCBI lineage: Bacteria > Bacillati > Actinomycetota > Actinomycetes > Kitasatosporales > Streptomycetaceae > Streptomyces > Streptomyces sp. NPDC049915. The sequence goes on along the minus strand of NZ_JBFAMH010000041.1, from coordinate 7,878 downwards.
ACCCGTCGCGCAGGCCGCACCCGGCCTGCCCCTCCCGGCGGACGGCACCCCGCCCGCCGATCCCGCGGCCTGCGCCGCGCTGCTCGCCGCGGCCGCCGCCGACCCGGTGCTCGACGAAGCCCTCGCCGTGGCCTCTCCGGCGCTGAGCGCCCTGGTCCACCGCGTCGCCCGGCACGGTGGCGGCGGTCTCAAGGCGAGCCGGCTGCGCCGCGCCGCCCTCGCCGTCCTGCGCTACGACATCCGGATGCGGACCCGGCCCACCCCCTTCGGCCTCTTCGCGGGCGTCACGGCCGGCGAGTTCGACGTCACGGCCAAGGCGGTCCGCGGCCCGGGCCACCGCACCCGCACGCACGCCGACCAGCGCTGGCTCGCCAAGGTGACCCACCGTCTGGAGCGCGACCCGGCCGTCCTGCAAGCGCTGACCGTCCAGGCCCACCAGGCACTGGCCGTCCGCGGCGACCGTCTCGTCCTCACCGCCCCCTCGGCGCCGGACGCCGGCCCCGACCCGGACGGCGAGGGACGCGCCACGGTCTCCGTGCGGCACACCCCGGTCGTGGCGTGGGTCGTGCGGGAGGCGCGTACGCCCGTGCCGTACCCGCTGTTGGCGGAGCGGCTCACCGCTGCCTTCCCGCAGGCGCCCGTGGACCGGCTGCACCACCTGCTGGGGGAGCTGGTCCGGCAGGAGATCCTGCTGACCGGGCTGCGTCCGCCCCTCGACGGCGGGGACCCGCTGCGGCACGTCCTGGCCGTCCTCGGCCCCGTCACCGGGGCGTCGGAGGAGACCCGGCACACCGTCGGCGCCCTGCGCCGGCTCGATCGCGAGCGCGCCGAGTACGACGCCCTGCCGCTGGGCGCCGGACGGGACCGGCTGCACGCGCTCCTCGGCACCGCGCGTTCCGTCGCGGCGGACGACACCCCGCTGCACATCGACACCCGGCTCGACGCCACCCTGCACCTGCCGCACGCCGTGCGCGCCGAGGTGGAGCGCGCGGTGGACGTCATGGTGCTGCTGTCGCGGCCCAAGCGGGGGCTGTTCGCCCTGCGCGACTACCACCGGCGGTTCCTCGACGTGTACGGCGCCGACCGCCTCGTACCCGTGCTGGACCTGCTCGATCCGTCCACCGGGCTCGGCGCGCCCGCCGGGTACGGCTGGCCCAACAGCGAGGCCGCGCCCGTACCACCGGACGACCCGCGCACCGCCCGGCGCGAGCGGGCCATGGCGCGGCTGGCCGCCGCCGCGCTGCGCGAGCGGCGGCGGGAAGTGGTGCTCACGGACGCCGACCTGGCCGAACTGCGCCACGACGGCGCCGGCGAGCGGGCGCACGCGCAGAACTCCTGCGAGGTCACCGTGCAGGTCGTCGCCGCGTCGGCGGAGTCGCTGACCGACGGCGACTTCCTCGTCTTCCTGTCCCCCTCACCGGGCTCGCACCGGGCCGGGTCCACCTTCGCCCGGTTCGCCGACCAGGACCCCGCCTGGCGGGAGCCGTTCGCCGCCCTGCACCGGGACACGCCCGTCCACGTCGAGGGCGCGCTCGCCGCCGATCTGGCCTTTTGGCCCCGGTCGGGCCGGGCGGCCAACCTCGCCCACACCCGGCCGGCGACCGGCCGCCGGATCTCCGTCGGCGTCCCCGACGCGCCCGGGGTGGAGGATTTGCGCCTGGCGGACATCGCGGTCGGCGCCACCCTCGACCGGCTGACCGCCGTCCACCTGCCGACCGGGCGGGAGATCGTCCCCGTCCTCGGCAACATGGTCAGCGCCCCGGCCCAGGCGCCCAACGCCGTCCGGCTGCTGTGGGAGATCGGCCTGGAGGGGCAGCGGCTGTGGGAGCCGTGGAACTGGGGGCCGCTCGCGGACGCGCCCTGCGTGCCCCGCATCCGCCACGGCCGCTTCGTGCTCGCGCCCGCCGTCTGGCGTCTCGACGAACTTCGCGCCCTCGGGGGTGGGGAGCACGGTGCGGACGGCCCCGAGGGCACCGCCTGGGACCGGGCCGTCGCCCGGTGGCGCGAGCGGTGGGACGTACCCCGTCATGTCCTCGCCGTCACCGCCGACCAGCGGCTGCTCCTCGACCTCGGCCACCCCTGGCACCGGGAGCTGCTGCGCGACCAGGTGCTCCGGCATCCCGACCTGATCGCCCAGGAGGTGCCCGGTGAGCACGAGGGCCTGCTCGACAGCCCGCTGGCCGGGCACACCGCCGAACTCGTCGTCCCGCTCACCCGCCGCTCCGGCACCCCGGCCCACCGGCCGTACGCCGGGCGCCACTTGCCGCAGCGGGCCGTGCACGGACTCGGCGGCGACTGGCTCCACCTCAAGCTCCACGGCTCCGCCCGCACCCAGGACGACCTGCTGCGCCTGCACCTGCACCGGCTGATCGGCCGGTCCCGCGAACTGGGCGCGGACCGCTGGTTCTTCATCCGCTACACCGACGACGCCGGCCACCACCTGCGCCTGCGTCTGCGCGGCGACCGGCGTGTGCTGTGGAGCGCGGTGGCCCCGGCAGTCGGCGAGCTCCTCGGAGACTGGCAGCGGCAGGGGCTCCTGCGCGGCCACACCGTCGCCCCGTACGACCCGGAGACCGAGCGCTACGGCGGGGCGGCCGCACTGGCCACGGCGGAGGAGGTCTTCCAGTACGACAGCGAGGCCGCCGTGGAGTTGCTGCGCATCGCCCACCAAGGCGCCCCCGGGAGCGAGGGCCTGTGGGCCGGCGGGCTCGGCCTCGACGCCCTCGCCGTAGTCTCCTGCGCCGCTCTCGCCCACGCCTTCGGGCCGCCCGCCCCCGGGCACCCCTTGCTCACCGAGGACTGCGGGGACGACGCGGCCGCCGCCTGGCTGTCCATGACCGGGTCACGGCGCGACCTGCCCGACGCCTACCGCGCCCGGCCCGCGTACTGGCGCCGCCTGGTCGACCCCCGCGGCGGCTGGCCGGCCCTGGCCGCCGACCCGCTGGGCGCCCGCGTCCTGGCCGCCCTGCGGGAGCGCGACGCGGCCGTGCGGCGGCTCGCCGCGCAGGTCAGGGCGGCCGACGAGACACCGGAGGGCCGGGTCGTGGGCAGCCTGATGCACATGGTGTGCAACCGGCTGTTCGGCGGCTCGACCGCACGGGAGACGACCGTCCTCGGCATCGCCCGCGGCGCGGTCCAGGACCACCTCAACCGTCGGAGGCACCAGTCATGAGCTCCCTCGCCGGCACCCCGGCAGCACAGCGCACGGCCGCCGGGCGCGCCGTCACCCTGGTCGCCGAACGCCTCGCCGACCCGGACGCGGTGGCCGCCGTCGCCTCGCGCGACGACAACCGGGACCCCGTGTACGACGCGGTGATGTGGGGCCCGCTGACCCTCGCCAACGGTCTGCCCGGCACCGCCCTGCTGCACGGCGAACTGGCCCGCGAGGACCCCTCCTGGCGGTCCGTGGCCCACCGTCACCTCGCAGCGGCCGGCCGCGCGGCGCCCACCGCACCCAGCCGCGGCCTGTTCTCCGGCCCGGCCGCACTGCTCGCCGCCGCCCAGACCTGTGCGGGCCCCGAGGGCCACTACGCCTCCCTGCGGCACCGCCTGACGTCCTGGGTCGCGAGGGACCAGACCGAACGCCTCGCCGTCTTCCGCGCCCGCGCCCGCGCCGACGAGGGCGGACAGGGCGTCGACTGGGCGGCGTACGACCTGGTCAACGGCCTGTCCGGCACCACCCGGCTGCTCCTCGACGCCGTCGACGACCCGGCCGAGCGCTCACCGGCGGCCGCTCGGGCGCTGGAGGAGTCGCTGCGTCACCTGGTGGCGCTGACGGAACCGGTGACCGTCGACGGCCCGGACGGGCCGCGGAACGTGCCCGGGTGGTGGGTGCCGGCGGCCCTGCAGGTCAGTGAGCGGGACCGGGCCGCGTATCCGCACGGCGACTTCAACCTCGGTATGGCACACGGCATCGCCGGGCCGCTGGCCGTCCTCGCCGCCGCCGCCGAACGCGGCCACCGGACGCCGGGCATTCAGGAGGCCGCCCACCGGATCGCCGAGTGGCTGCTCGGGTGGACGCTGGTCGACGACGCCGGACCCTACTTCCCGGCCCGCGCCGGCTGGGAGGACGAGACCGCCGACCCGCGCCCGCGTGCCCTGTTCACCCGGACCGCCTGGTGCTACGGCACCCCTGGCGTCGCTGCCGCGCTGCACCGGGCGGGCGAGGTCTTCGGGCAGCCGATCTGGCGCGCGTCCGCGGTCGCGGCACTGCGGGCGGCCCTGCGGCGCGAGGAAGACAGGTGGGCGATCGAGGGCCCCACCGTCTGCCACGGGTACGCCGGGCTGCTCGCCGTGGTCTCCCGGGTCGCCGAGGCGTCGGGCGACCCCGAACTGCACGCCGGGCGCGCCCGGCTGACCGGCATGGTCCTGGACTGCCTCGACGAGGACGCCCCGTTCGCCTTCCGGCACCTGATGCGTTTCCCGGCCGCCGCCCGCTCGCCCGTCCCGCACCGGGCGCTGAACGTGGCCGGCATGCTCGAAGGGGCCGCCGGAGTCGCCCTCGCCCTGCTGCCGGTGACGAACGGACCCCACCCGTGGGACCGCTGTCTGGGGCTGGCGTGAGGGCGGCGGGGCCCGCAGCGGCGGGTACGGCCGATCCGCGGGCCCGGTCCGGCGAGGAGGTCCGCACGCCCGCGATCGACGTACGGGGCCTCGTGGTCCGCTACGGTCGCGTCACCGCCGTCGACGGCGTCGACATCTCCTCCCCGCCCGGCCGCATCACGGCACTGCTTGGCCCGAACGGGGCGGGTAAGTCCAGCCTGATGGGCGTGCTGTCCACCGCGTCCCGCCCCGACGCGGGCAGCGTGCGGATCTTCGGGCACGACGTGCGGCAGGCCCCCACGGCGGCGCGCCGCTCGCTCGGACTGGTCTTCCAGGAACGCACCCTCGACAAGGAGCTGTCCGTCGAGCGCAACCTCTGGTTCCATGCCCGCCTGTTCGGCATGCGCCGCGCCGACGCCCGCGAGCGCATCACCCTGATGCTGGACCTGTTCGGCCTCGCCGACCGGCGTCGGCAGCCGGTGGAGGAACTGTCGGGCGGGCTCGCCCGGCGCGTGGAGATCGCCCGAGCCCTGCTGCACCGCCCCGGACTGCTCCTCCTCGACGAGCCGACCAACGGCCTGGACCCGAGCGCACGCGGCGCCGTCTGGGCCGACCTGACCCGGCTGCGCGACGAACTGGGCGTGACGGTCCTGTACTCCACGCACTACATGGACGAGGCCGAGTACGCCGACGAGATCGTGATCATGCACCAGGGGCGGGTCGTCCGGCAGGGCAGCGCCGCGCGCCTGAAGTCCAGCCTGGACTCCTCGCGGATCGTGGTGGCCAGCGGCGACGACCGGCTCGCCGCGGACCAGCTGCGCGCCGCCGGGTTCCACCCGCTGACGGAACCGGACGGGATCGCCGTGCACTGTGCCGACCCGGAAGGCCGGATCGCGGACGTCGTCCGCGCCCTGGACGTACCCGGTCTGACGGTGTCGGTGCGGCATCCGTCGATGAACGACGTCTACCTGGCGGTGGCGCAGGAGAAGCGGGTGGGAACGCCATGAGCACAGTTCTGCTGCCGGCCGTCGCCGACAGCGCCGGGGCCCGGTTGGCCGAGGGCGCGCGGGCGGTCGCCGTCATCGCCCACCGGGACCTGCTGCGCCAGCTGAAGCGGCCGGGCGTGCTGTTCAGCCAGGCCGTGCAGATCGTGTTCTTCGTTCTGGTCTACGCCGTCGGCTTCGACGGGATGATCGGCGCGGTACGCCCCGGGCTGCCGTTCAGCGCGTACGTCTTCCCCGGCATCATCGCGATCCAGGTCGTGTCCATCGGGGTCGCCTCCGGCCAGACGTACGCCTGGGACCGCGAGTACGGCGTGCTGCGCGAGCTGCTCGTGGCGCCGGTGCCGCGGATCTGCCTGCCGCTGGGCAAGGTCGTGGCCGGCGCCGGGACGGTGACGGTGCAGAGCATGCTGATGCTGGCCTTCGCCCCGCTCGCGGGGGTGCCGATGACCCCGCGGCGCTTCTGCCTGGCCGCGGGCTGCTACGCGCTGTCCGCGGCGGTGTTCAGCGTCCTCGGACTGTGCCTGGCCACGCTGATCAAGCGGGTCCAGACCCTTCAGGCGACGGTCCAGCTCGCGATGTTCCCGATGCTGTTCCTGTCGGGCTCGGTCTTCAGCCCCGAGGACGCGCCGGGGTGGCTGTCGGCCGCGATGCACCTCAACCCGATGACCTACGCGGTCGACCTGGCCCGTCAGTCCCTGCTGGGCGGGCCGGGCCTGTTGCCGTGGTGGGACGACCTGGCGGCACTGGCAGGGGTGCTGGTGCCGGCCCTGGGGCTGCTCCGGCTGAGGAGCGGGCGGTGAGCGGGGCAGGGACGGAACCGGCGCGGGACGTCCTGCCGCGGGTTGTGGGCTGGCTGGAGCGGAACCTGCGCTTCTTCGACCCGGAGACGTGGGAACGCCACCTGCCCCGCCGGCCCTTCCGGGCCGGGCCGTTGCTCGAACTCCTCGGCTTCCTGCGTCTGTTGTCCGGTACCCCTGCGCCTACGCCTACGCCTACGCCTGCGCCGGTCCGGCCCGTGCCCGAGGGCCTGCGCGCGGGTGCGCTGGCGCTTGCCGAACAGGTCGTGGGCACAGCCGAGTTCACACGGCGGCTGCGGCGCGCCGACGAATTCTTCCCCTACCACCTCAACCTGGTCGCGCTGCAACACCTGCTGGGCCGCCCCCGGCCCGCCCTGCTGCACAGATGCGAGGCCCTGCTCGTCGCGGGCGCGGGCGGCCACTTCCAGCCGCACCGGCCGCTGCTGTCCCGGCTGGAGCTGCGCTACGTCGCCGACCGGGCCGGCGTGGCGGTCCCCCCGGGCGTGCCCGGCCTGCCCGCCCTGTACCGCCAGAGCGTGCCCGGCCTGGGCGCCGATCCGCTCGCTCTGGACGACACGGAGATCTACGCATTCACGCACGCGCTGTTCTACGCCACCGACTTCGGCGCCCATGCCCTGCCGCCCGGCGCGGCCGTGGACGACACCGTCCGCGTGCTGCTGGCCTCCCACCTGATCGGCGGCCACCTGGACCTGCTGGCGGAACTGCTGCTGTGTGCGGACGTGGTGGGCCTGGAGGAGACGGGCCTGGTGCGAGGGGGTCGGACGGACTTGGTGCGGCGGGGGTGGACGGCCCTGGCGTCGGCGCAGCGGCCCGACGGCGCGGTACCCGGCCCGGTCCATCGCCCGGCGGTGCTGTCGGGACTGACGGGGGAGAAGGCCGAGGCGTACCTCTTCGGCACCTGCTACCACACGACCCTGGCTACCGGGCTGGCGGCGGCGGCACGGCTGCGGCAGGTGAGCCGGCCGGTGCCGGAAGCCCCGTCGCCGTGCCTGCCGGAGTCCGCCGCTGAGGGGACACCGTCGCCGTATCCACCCGTCGGCGCGGCCCCCGACGCCGTACATGCGTGGGCCGGGGCCGTCGCGGCGGCGGCTGCGCACGCGGCGGAGCCGGACCGCGCGCGGTGGGCCGAGGCGGTGACCGGAGCGCTGGTGCTGTGCGCCCGCCGTCGGGACCGGCCGGGGCTGGAGGCCGTGCTGCGGGCGGCGGGGGTGCTGGGGGTGGCGGAGAGTCCGCTCGTGCGGTCGGCTACGGCGCGCCTCGCGGCGGGGTGGTGCGGCTGAGGTCCGGCGGCGCGGGGTGTCGTTCGGCTGTCGTTTGCCTGCGGGTGCGTGGGGGCTGGTCGCGCAGTTCCCCGCGCCCCTTTTTGTGCCTGCGGCGGCCCGTTGCGGTGTGTGGGTGGCTGGTGTCGCGCCTGCGGTGCGTTGTGGGTCGGGGCCGGGGTGGGGGGTGTCCGTCCTCGGTCCGGCCGCCCGTTTCCGACGAGGGGCGCCCTGTGCCGGTGCCGGCCGCTGCGG
>NZ_JBFAMH010000040.1:0-41182 GCF_040656475.1 Streptomyces sp. NPDC049915 | reverse complement strand
GCCACCCCGCCACCCGTACCCAGGCCCTCGGCTCCACCACCGGCTGGCAGTCCCCGACCCCGGCCACCGTCGAGGACACCACCGGCTGGCAGTGACAGCCCGGCAGCCCGTCGGAAGGCTGCCCCGACGGTACGGATCCCCCAAACGCCCAGCTCGCCAAAGGTTGACTCGATGCACGACTCCACATTCAGCGATGCCATAGCGGAAGTCCTGGAGATCAGGGAGCAATACGTCAAAGACCGCTCGGTCTTCGTCGAGGGCGCCCGAATGGTGCGTATTCTGCAGACGCTCGGCGCCACGGACGAGGACCTGGAAAGGATCAGGCTCGTCAGTGACCATCTGGCGCCGGATCCCACCCTGCCCTTCCGGGAATCCAAGAACGGCCGGTTCTGTTTCGACTTCGACCACTCGACGGTGTATCGCCTCGAGTCCCAGCCTTTCGCGCTGTCGGCGGAAGAAGACTTCGTACGACACGACTCCGGTCAGACCCGGATCTTCGAGGAGATCGGCAACGATCTCCAGGGGAATTCGGCCTTCCGGGCGCTCCTCGCCTTCAAGTCGATGATCTTCCGGGAGGTGCCGACCGCACCCAGGGCGAAGCTCGACTACGACAACCCGAGCTGGATATGTACGGTCTTCAACCTCCGGACCGTCAGCACTCCCGACCTCGTGGGGGAACCGGCCCTGGAAGGGGTGCACAGCGACGGCGTGGATCACACCATGACCACGTTCCTCGGCAGCGAGAACATGACGGACGACAGCGCCGTCACGTTCCTCCACGACATGCGGGAGAGGAACGCCACCCGCTGGAACGAGACGGACCCGGAGCTGGTGCTGGGGCAGTGCCGTCATCGGCACTTCCTCGACACCCTGATCGTGGTCGACCACGAACGCAAGCACAGTCTGTCTCCCGTCTCGGCCGTCGACAAGCGCCTGCCGGCCACCCGGGACATGCTCATCTTCTTCACCCGTAAGCCCGTGCTCGAAGGGCACATCTCGCACCCGTACGACTCCCTCAAGGCCCATGAGCGGCTCCCCATGGCGATCGGCCTGCCCTCGCCGGTGGCCAGGAGGGAGCTGGTCGGGGCCGGATCCCCCGTCGCCGGAGGCACGGCGCCATGGACGTGACCACGACCGAACGGCGGCTCGACACCGCGCTGCTGAGGCAGCTGGCCGCGGCCAGCAGGCGCCGGGTCGCCGTCCGGGCCTTCCTGATCCTTGCCGTCTACGCGGCCGGCGTCGCCGTCTCCGTGCACTTCGGGTTCGCCTACGGCGCGGCCCTCTTGAGCTCCATCGTGCTGGGCACGGTGCTGGCCGGCTTCCTGAACGCGGCACACGACTGTCTGCACCGCTCGCACCTGCGCTCCAAGCGGGGCAACCGTGTCATGGGCGCCTTGTGGTCCACACCTCTGCTGGTCAACTTCAGTGTCTACCGGTACCAGCACCTGGTGCATCACCGATTCACGGCGGTGGAGGGGGACACCGAGTCCCACCGCACCTATGCCACGGTCGGCGGTTACCTCTACGCGCTCACCGGCATCGCCCTGTGGCGGCACACCCTGGCCGGCCTGCTGGAGTCGTCCCGGGGCAGGTTCCCGGCGAGCGTCAACTCCGCGGGGCGCCGCAGGGAGGCGCGACAGGACGACGTGGCGATCGCCTGCTGGCTCGTCCTCATGGCGGCGCTGACCGTCGTCTTCCCGCGCGAACTCCTTTTCGCGTACTGGCTTCCGCTGTACTTCTCCGGGCCGGCGATCATCTTTCTCGCCCTGCCGGAGCACTACGGGCTCTACGGCTCCCCGGAGGTGACGCGCAATACGCGCACGGTCAGGTCCAATCCGTTGGCCAGATTCCTGCTGTGGAATGCCAACTACCATGCCGAACACCACCGTTATCCGGCCGTGGCCACTCTCAATCTGCACCGACTGCACCGGGCCATGCCCGTCCCTCATCCCATTCAGGAGAAGTCCTATCTCGGCTTCCACGCCAAGCTGGTGAAGGCCATCAGCGCGAAGGACCAGAGTTCGCTGAAAGGACCCCGATCCGATGTCTGAGCAGGTGGCCCCCGCCTCCACCACCGATCCGATCGAGCGCGTCCGGTACCACGGACAGTGTCACTGCGGCGGAGTGAAGTTCTCGGCCACCGCCAGCCGCAACCTCACCATCACCCTGTGCAACTGCGGGATCTGCTTCATGTCGGGGCATCAGGAGCTGATGATCCCGGAGGAGCGGTTCGAGCTCCACCAGGGACAGGAGTTCCTCAAGCCCTACCGCTTCGGCAACAAGATCGCCGATCACACGTTCTGCGCTGTGTGCGGAATCATGCCGTTCTATCGTCCGCGCTCGCACCCGACCGGATTCTTCAGTGTCAACGCCCGCTGCCTCGACCTGGGTGCCGCGGAGAACATCGATTACGTCGAATTCGACGGGCAGAACTGGGAAGAGAGCATCGCCGCAGGAATGCATGTCCTGACGGAATAGCCCCCGGTCCGCGCATTCGTTCCACGAAGATCTTGTGAGAAACCATGGAAATAGCGAACTCACCCGTTCAGCCGGTGCGGCAGACACCGGAAACGACACCCATCGAGCGCTTCGTGTGGGACCTGACCTACGCCTGTCCACTGCGTTGTCAGCACTGTCTCTCCGAGTCGGGCCGGCGCCCGGCAAGCATGCTCCGCCGTGAGGACGCCCTGGCGGTCGCCGACGTCATCATCGGCGCCCGGCCGAAGCGCCTGTCGATCGGTGGTGGCGAGCCGCTCCTCGCACCGTGGTGGGAGGACGCAACCCGGCGGCTCACCGCAGCCGGGATCCCGACCACGATCTTCACCAGCGGCTGGCTGATGAACGAGGCGATAGCCCGCAGGCTGGCCGATTCCGCCACCGGCGTCGCGGTCAGCGTCGACGGTCCCGGTGGGGAGGTGCACGACCTGATTCGCGGGCGCGCCGGCTCGTTCGAGAAGTCCATGGCCTCCCTGGAGCATCTCGACCGGATCAAGCGGGAGCGCCGGGAGCGCGGGGAGAGCTGCTATCGGCTCGGCGTCGAGTACACGGTCACGCGCAGCGGGTGGGAGGGCAAGGAGCGGTTCGTCGAGGACATCACCTCCCGGTTCCCCGAGGTCGACTACATCACCTTCGGGGCGGTGATCCCGGAGGGACTGGCCCAGGAGGAGAGGTTCGCCTCGCGCGAGCTGCTCACCGACGAGCAACTGGTGGAACTGAGCGAATCCGAAGCGGAACTGGCTTCCCACGCCAGGAGCGCGGCGCACGTCTCGGTCACCGACGCGCGGCTGTTCCTTCCGACGTCACCGCTGAGCGCAGAGGGCGAGACCATCGCGCACATCGAGGCGAGCGGCCAGCTGAGGGCCGTCACGAACTACGAGGCCAAGGTGGGCAGCGTCCTGGAGGAGCCCCTGGACGTCCTGTGGCGCCGGGCGCTCGACTGGCGCAACGACCCGTTCGTGTCGCAGCAGCGCAACTCCATTCGCAGCCTCGACGACTGGGCGCGCGTCACACGCCTGCTCGACCGGCGCTACGGGTCGGCCGCGGACAAGCTGCGGATCGCACGACGGAGGGGTGCGGCATGAGTCCGGCAGGTCACTGCCGCCCCGTCCGGGAGCGGCGGCGGAAATGATCGCGGAATCGATGCTCTACCACTCCCTCGTCGTGGGCCCGAGAGGACGGCGTGGCGGGTCGTTGCTCGCTCCGCCCCGGCCGCCCACGCCTGTCCCCGTGATCCGCGGATTCGGGGACGCCCTGGCGGAGAGCCGCAGCCTGCTGCGCCGGCGCGTCGAAGAGGCACACGAGGTGATCCACGCGGTCCTCGCCGGGGTGCCGGGTGCTTTTCCCGAGGTGGCTCCCGCCCCCGACGACCGACGGGCACTGCAAGATCACGCGTACGCGGTGCTGCGCACCTACCTCGATCCCTTTATGGCCATGGTCTTCAACGGCGAGGAGTCCGTCCGTCTCGCGGTGGGCGGCAAGCGTCTGAAGAAGGTGGCACGCCGGCTGCATGACGCGCTCGAGGAATGCGCCGCTGCCTACGAACCCGTCGCGGATCTCGCCGAGGCACTGGCGGACGCTTCACCCGGCTATCGCACCGTGACGTACGAGCGGGTGTCGGCCGCGCTCATCGTGCTCGCCGCATGGGATGCCTCGCACGAGGGCCCTGCAAGGGAGCTCACCGAGAGTCTGCTCAGAAGTGTCGAGCGGGACGGCCGTATCAGACTCGGCCTCTTCGTCTGCCCGCCCGTGGACTTCACCCGGATCAACGGCGACCAGCCCGAGCTGTATCTGCGCGATCACATGCATGGCAGCGTCCTGAGCCGCCTGGCCGGTCGCCTGCGGGAGCTGTTCCGCGGCCTGGAGGGTGCGGAGGTCGACGTGGAACTGCGCACCCTGATCGGCGATACGGACGAGGACGACTACCTCTGGTACGGCGTGCCCGCGCCCTCGCACCTGGACCGTCTGGCGCTGGACGCGCGCAGGGAGGCGCTCATCGCAGCGGTCACGCATTACCTGACCGAGGAGGTCCCCGGTGCCCGCGGCGGGCAGCCGAGGGTTTTCCGCGGTGCGGCCCTGGCCGTCGAGCGGCTCTCCGCAAAAGCGCCTTCGGCACAGTGCCGGAACGTGTACGCCTCCGTACTGGCGGATCCGTTCGCGTACTTCGACCGGCAGGACATCGAGGCCGAGATGGCCATCATGCGGGGCCTGTGGGCGCCGGGCTCCTACTACGAGGGGCTGCCCGAGCCCGATGGCGACGTCCTCGCCGGCATCGTCGTACGCAAGTTCGCGACCTACGCGATGCAGGGCCGGCTTCTGCGTGAGCTCGAACCCGACCTGGTCCTCGTCCAGACAGAACGCCCCCCGCTGTTGCGGGCCCGGATGTTGAACGCCGGCTGGGACGGGACCGGCCGTTCGTCGCTGCCGACGGTCGATTTCTTCGAGCCCGAAGACCGCTGACGGTGTCCGGGCGCCGAGCCGCCCACAGAAGAACATGAGAAGAGCGACCTGACATATGCCGAAAATCATCATCCTGAACGTGGGGACGGCGCACGCGCTCGGTGATCACGCCTCCAGCACCCACCCCATCACCAGATCGGGCTGGCGACACGCCTGGTTCGCCGAGCAGGGGGACGTCATCGTCAGCCCCGTGGCCGTGGACGAGGACTTCCTGGGATACCTGGGCGAAACGATGGGGTTCGACCCCGGCACCGTCACCGTCCTCAGCCGCGACCGGCTCGTCACGGACGAGTTCCTGCTGTCCGGGGACGTCCTCGAAGAACTGCGCGAGCTGACCGGCGGCGGCTCCCCATGGCGGCTGATGCCGTGCTTCTGGACGCCGGGCGTCGCTGAGCTGGCCTCGCTTCTCGGCATCGACGCGCGCGCCGGACTCGCTTTCGCCGACCAGCGCGGCTCCGACCTGCTGAACCGGAAGACCCACTTCCGCCAGCTGGCCGCCGGCGCCGGACTGCCACTGCCCCAGGGCTCGGTGGCCCGGACACCACGCGAGCTGGCCCGCGCGATCGAACGGCATCTGCCGTGTACCGGCACCGTGATCGTGAAGCAGGACGACGGGGCGGGCGGTCTGGGGAATCTCTGCCTGACGCGGGGCGAGACGACGCCGCTGCCCGGATCGCGCGAGACCCGCAAGGTCGGCGAGGACATTCCCGCGCTGGCCGACGAGGTCTGGGCCGCCTTGGCCGACGACCTGAGCCACGGTCTCGTGGTGGAGAGCTACCACGCCTCCGCGTACCAGTTCTACCTGGAGTACGCCATCGGCGACGACGGCGTACCCGCCTTCCTGGACAGTGGCGAGATCCGGCTGCGGCCGGACAGTGACCCCGAGTCGACCGAACTCGTGTGGGTCGGCCTGGACATACCGGCAGCGCTGCCCCCGGCCCTCGCCGCCGAGGCGATGCACCACTCCCTGCGCCTGGCCTCACTCACCGCGCAGATCGGCTACCGGGGCCACATCAACATCGACGCCATCGCCACCACCTCCGGGGACCTGGTCTTCAACGAGATCAACGCCCGCTGGGGCGGGGGCCTGGTCGCGCACAGCATCTGCGAACGACTGCTCGGCAAGGGGTACGCCGACCACCATGTGGCCGCGACCCTCCGGGATGTGCCGCCGGCTCCCCTGGAGGCCGTCCTGCGGACCCTTGGAGAGGAGCAACTCCACTTCAGTCATGACACGAGTGAGGGCGTGCTGGTCCTCGCCTGCGACCCGCTGCTGGTCAACAACTTGGAGTGCCTGGTCGTCGGCGCGACGAGGGACCGTGCACGGGAGATCGAGGCGCGGCTGAGGAAGGCCCTGGCATGAGTGCGAGTCCGCTGCGCCGGCGCGCCTTCCGCAGGTTCTTCCTGGGGCGGTCGCTCTCCCTGCTCGGTGACGCCGTGGTTCCCGCCGCTCTCGCCCTCGCACTGCTGCGTGCCACAGGCTCGGTCTCGTCGCTCGCGCTCGTGCTCGGATGCGCGATGGTTCCGAAGCTTCTCCTGCTCCCGGTGGGTGGTGTCGTCGCGGACCGCTTCAACGCCCGGACGGTCGCCGTCGGCACCGATCTCGTCCGCTGCGGCATGCAGTTGCTGGTCGGTCTGCAACTCCTCGGAAGCGAACCGTCGGTGGGGCTCATCGCGGCGGCCGAGGTGGTGGGGGGCGCCGCGTCGGCATTCGCCACTCCCGCGCTGTCCCCGCTCGTCACCGCCACGGTCGGCCACGAGGACCGGCAGCGTGCCAACTCGCTGCTGGGAACGGCCGGAAGCGTCGCACGCCTGGGCGGGCCCGCCCTCGCCGGACTGCTCATCTGGTCGGCGGGGCCGGGGTGGGCGTTCGTTCTCGACGCGGTGACGTTCGCTGCCAGCGCGACACTGCTGCTCAGCATCCGGGTCGCCCATGTTCCCCTGCCGAAACGGTCCTTCCGCTCCGACCTCACGGAGGGCTGGACCGAGGTGCGCAGTCGCGACTGGTACTGGACCAGCCTCGTCGCGCACGGCATCTGGAACCTCACGGCGGCGGTGTTCATGGTCCTGGGCCCGGTGATCGCCGTCCGCTCGCTGGGCGGCGAGGGCAGCTGGGTCGCCGTCCTGCAGAGCGGCTCCGTCGGTGTTCTCGTCGGCGCGCTGCTCGCCGGGCGCCTCCGGGTTCGCCGGCCGGTGGCGGCGGGAAACCTCGCCGCCGGTCTCTACGCCCTCCCACTGGCCACGCTGGCCGTTCCCGCCCCCGCACCGGTCGTCATCGGTGCCTACGGGGTGGCGATGGCCGGCCTGGGCTTCCTCGGCCCGGTGTGGGAGACCACGCTGCAGAACACGATCCCCGAACACGTCCTGGCCCGCGTTGTCTCGTACGACTGGCTCATGTCCCTCGGCGCCATGCCAGTCGGCTACCTCATGGCGCCCCTCGCCTCCGAGGCGTGGGGGACCGGGACGACCTTGACGACATCGGCGCTGCTCGTCGGCGGGTCGTGTGCGGCCACCCTGCTCGTGCCCGGGGTGCGCCGTTTCCTCGCCGCGACCGAGGAAGAGCGGCCCGAGCCGCGGCGGGACGCAGCCCGCGACGCCCGTCCGGTCGACGGCAAGGCGGACGGACGTATCGCCCGTTGACACACGGCGGCCCGTATCACCTCCTGATACGGGCCGCCGAGTGTCGGGTGCGCAGAGCCGTCAGTCCTTGAGGCCGGGGAACAGCTCCGCCGTCGGCGAGGCGTTCTCGCGCCGCTGGACCCAGTCGGCGATGGCTTGAACGGCCCTGCTCACCGGCACGCCGTTGACCTGGCTGCCGTCACGGAACCGGAAGGACACCGCCCCCGCCTCCGCGTCCTTCGCACCCGCGAGGAGCATGAAGGGGATCTTCTGCGTGGTGTGGTTGCGGATCTTCTTCTGCATGCGGTCGTCCGAGACGTCCAGCTCGGTGCGCAGGCCCTTGAGCCGCAGCGCCTCGTCCACCTGGCGCAGATGCGGGATCTGCTCGTCGGAGATCGGGATGCCCACCACCTGCACGGGTGACAGCCATGCCGGGAACGCCCCCGCGTAGTGCTCGGTGAGCACACCGAAGAACCGCTCCAGGGAGCCGAACAGCACACGGTGGATCATCACCGGGCGCTGCCGGGAGCCGTCGGCGGCCGAGTACTCCAGGTCGAAGGCGTTCGGCAGGTTGAAGTCCAGCTGGATGGTGGACATCTGCCAGGTCCGGCCGAGCGCGTCCCGGGCCTGTACGGAGATCTTCGGCCCGTAGAAGGCGGCGCCGCCCGGGTCGGGCACCAGCTCCAGGCCGGATTCCTGGGCAGCCGTGCGCAGCGCCTCGGTCGCCTTCTCCCAGATCTCGTCCGATCCGACGTACTTCTCGTCGTCACGGGTCGACAGCTCCAGGTAGAAGTCGTCCAGGCCGAAGTCGCGCAGCAGGCCGAGGACGAAGTCCAGCAGCGACTTCAGCTCGTCCTGTACCTGGTCCTCGGTGCAGAAGATGTGGGCGTCGTCCTGCGTGAGTCCGCGCACCCGGGTCAGGCCGTGGATGGTGCCGGACTTCTCGTAACGGTAGACGGAACCGAACTCGAACATGCGCAGGGGAAGTTCACGATAGGACCGCCCCCGCGAACGGAAGATCAAGTCGTGGAACGGACAGTTCATCGGCTTGAGGTAGTAGTCCTGCCCCGGCTTGCGCACGTTGCCGTCGGCGTCCAGCTCGGCGTCCAGATGCATGGACGGGTACATGCCGTCCTTGTACCAGTCGAGGTGCCCCGAGGTCTTGAAGAGGTTCCCCTTCGCGATGTGCGGCGAGTTGACGAAGGAGTAGCCGGCGGCGAGGTGACGCTGCCGGGAGTAGTTCTCCATCTCCATCCGGACGATGCCGCCCTTGGGGTGGAACACGGCGAGACCGGAACCGATCTCGTCGGGGAAGGAGAAGAGGTCGAGTTCGGTGCCCAGCTTGCGGTGGTCCCGCCGTTCGGCCTCGGCGAGCAGTTCCAGATGGGCGTCGAGCGCCTCCTGGGACTCCCATGCGGTGCCGTAGACGCGCTGCAACTGCTGGTTGTTCTGGTCTCCGCGCCAGTAGGCGGCCGCCGTGCGCATCAGCTTGAAGGCCGGGATGTGCTTGGTGGTCGGCGCGTGCGGGCCGCGGCACAGGTCACCCCACACCGTCTCCCCGCTGCGGGGATCGACGTTGTCGTAGACGGTGAGTTCGCCGCCGCCGACCTCCATCACCTCGGCGTCGTCGACCTCGCTCTTGAGGTCGACCAGCTCCAGCTTGAAGGGCTCGTGGGCGAGTTCCTCCCTGGCGGCTTCCACGGAGCCGACGACACGACGGGAGAACCGCTGGGAACTCTTGATGATCTGTTTCATACGCCGCTCGAGCGTGACGAGATCTTCAGGGGTGAAGGGGCGGTCCACCTGGAAGTCGTAGTAGAAGCCGTCCTTGATCGGCGGGCCGATGCCCAGCTTGGCCTCGGGGAACTCCTGCTGAACCGCCTGAGCCAGCACATGGGCACACGAGTGACGGATGACGCTGCGCCCCTCCTCGCTGTCCGCGGTGACCGGCTCGACGACGGTCTCGGACTCAGGAGCCCACGACAGGTCGCGCAAACGCCCCTCGGCGTCCCGTACCACGACGACCGCCTGGGGGCCCTTCGGCAGTACTCCCGCATCGCGGAGCGCAGTGCCGGCGGTAGTCCCGGCCGGCACCGTCAGGCTCGGTGGGATCACGGACTGGACAGCACCTGCTTGCGACACGAAGGCTCCTCGAAAAGGATCGGCATTTCCTGGCGATGCTAACCACGGCAGTAGAGCGAAAGGGCGGCACCCGGAGGCCCTCTCCGCTTCCCGCATGACGGGTTAAGGTCGTCACCAGTCTTGTGCACAGGTCCCTGACCAGGCACTTCTCTCGGAATCGACCGCTGCTGCCAGGAGGTGGCCCATGCCCGTACCCGCTTCACACAGCTCTTCCGTTTCCGGTTTCGGCCTGTCCGGATCCGGACAGAAGGAGGCCGAAACCATCTGGTCGGTCGTGACCGGGCTCTACGCGGCCCACGCGTACGGAGACGTGGGCCGGGTGGATGAACGGCTGGATCCCGAGGCCACGATCTGGCACTCGGAGGCGGAAGCGCTGCTGCTCGGCAAGGGCGACCTCGACCGGCTGCGCGCCGGGCGGGATGTCGCTGGAACCGGTCCCGAGGTAGCGGCCTACTGCGCCCACGACCCCCTGATCGACGTGTCCGGGCACATGGCCCTGGTGCGCTACTGGCTCCGTGTCGACTACGTACCGGCGGCGGACGGCACGCCGCTGCGCCCGGAACGGGTGCGGAACACGGCCGTACTGCGTCGAAGCTCTGCCGTGTGGCGCATCGTGCACCTCCACGAAGAGGTGTGGGAAGCCGGCGGCATGCCCGAGCCGGACACCGGCCCGGCGTGACATGCCGATCCCTCTCGGCTGCCGAACCGCGCCCACGCCCGGCACCGGCCCTCCGGGAGAGGCGGCCGGCAAGTCGAGCGGCCGGGCACCGCTGACCGCGGTCACCAGCGTGTGGCGGTGCGCGGCCTCGGCGGCTGCGCAGCCGGAGTCGAAGTAGGCGCTGAGCGTGTCGAGGAGCGGCTCGACGCCGCCGCGGGCCGTGGTGAGCGGGCCGAGAGCGCCGACGACAGACACGGCCAGACTGGGCAGGTACGGCCGGCTCAGCCCGACCGAGAGTGAGCCGGAGGATCTCCAGCCACCAGCCACGCCGGAGCCGGGTGCACAGAGGAGGTACCTCCCAGACGCCGGCCTGTTCATGGGCACGCAGCAAGGCTTAAGCGACCGCCGTGCGTTGCAGTAGCCCCCAGGTGAACTCCGCCACCACCTCGTGGCGAACTCCGCTCGCGTCCGGTGCCGTGAAGGCCAGGCCCCAGCGGGTCGGAGCCGTGCCCTCCAGGGGGCGGGCCGGGGCGAAGGCGCGGGCCGCCTCGTCGACCGTGCAGGACCAGGGGGTCAGGTCCTCCAGGGTGCGCAGGTCGGGGGCCGGGGCGTCCGGGGCGCGGACCAGCCACTCGTTCCAGACCGCGCCGTGCGGGCCGACGAGCACCTCGAAGCGCAGGTCGGGCCAGAGGGGGAGCGGCCACTGCCAGGCGGCGCACTCCAGGTCGCCGACCGTGCGCTTGCCCTCGGACTCCGGGGGGCCGAGGACCGAGCGGTACCGGGAGGCCGCCGCGCGGGCCCGGGGTGAGCGGATCATCGCCTGCCAGCGCTTGTTCGCCTCGCGCATCTCGGCCAGGGAGACGCCGAGGGTACGGCGGGCGTCGTCCACCAGCTCCGGGTTGTGGTCGGCCATGCGGCGCAGCAGGACCAGCTGGAAGTCACGGCGGGTGAAGGGGGCGGCGGGGCGCCGGGACGAAGGGCGCTGGGAAGAGGGCGGCACGTGCTCCATCGTTCCCCAGTCCATCCGCGCACGTCCGCACCATTGCCCGGGCGAACGGTATGTGACTAGCCTGTGTTCGTCATGCCGACCGCCTGTTGAAATATCGAACGCAGGCTTTCTGACCAACCAAGGGAGGGGGCCGCCTCGTGGGACGCCTCGTACCTGCCGTGACCCGGGCTCTCGACATTCTGGAGCTCTTCCTCGACGGGGACGGCACGCTCTCCGCCCCCGACATCGTGCGCAAGCTGCAGCTGCCGCGCACCACCGTGCACGAGCTGGTCACCACGCTCGCCGCCCGCCAGTACCTGGTCCCCGTCCCCGGTCAGCCCGGACGCTACCGGCTGGGCGTGCGCCCGTACCAGCTCGGCAGCCGCTACGCCGAGCAGCTGGACCTCGCCGCCGAGGGGCAGCAGGTGGCCCGCGACGTCGCCGAGACCTGCGACGAGACCGTGCACGTGGCGATCCTGGAGGGCACCGACGTCATCTACATCGCCAAGGTGGACTCCACGCACGCGGTGCGGATGGTGTCGGCGGCCGGCCGCCGGCTGCCCGCGCACTGCACCTCGGTGGGCAAGATGCTGCTGGCCTCCCTCCCCGAGCAGGAGCTCGCCTCCCGCCTGCCGGACGACGCCGAGCTGGTCGCGATGACCCCGAACAGCATCACCGATCCGGCCGCCCTGCGCGAGGCCCTGGCCGAGATCCGCGCGCGCGGCATCGCGGTGGAGTCCCGCGAGTCCAACCCGGACGTGTCCTGCGTGGCCGCGCCCGTGCGCGACCGCACCGGGAGGGTCGTGGCCGCGCTGTCCATCTCCGTGCCCATGATCCGCTGGAGCGAGGAGCGCCGGGCCGAGCTGGAACAGCTGGCCGCCAAGGGCGCCGCCGAGCTGTCGGAGCACCTCGGCCACCGGAGCGCGGTATGAGCGGCCCGGCGTACGAGGTCGCGGTACGGGCCGGGGCGGCCCTCGGCGAGGGGCCGGCCTGGGACGCGGCCGCCGGCCGGCTGATCTGGCTGGACATCCTCGGCTGCCGCGTACACACCTACGACCCGGTCACCGGCCGCCGCACGGTGCGCACCACCGAACAGCACGTCGGCGCGGCCAAGCCCCGCAGCGGCGGCGGCCTGGTGCTGAACCTGCGCGACGGCGTCGGCCTGCTCGACCCCGACGGCGCCTTCCGCTGGCTGCACCACGAGCCGGTGCCGGGCCGCCGCGCCAACGACGCCGCCGTGGCCCCCGACGGCGCCCTGTGGGCGGGCACCATGCGCTACGACGAGGCGCCGGGCGGCGGCACCCTGTCCCGGCTCACCGGCGACGGCGCGGCCGAAGTGGTCCTGGACGACGTGGCGGTGAGCAACGGCACCGGCTGGAGCCCGGACGGCCGCCTGATGTACTACATCGACTCCCCGACCCGCCGCGTCGACGTCTTCTCCTACGCCGAGGGGCGCGTGGCGGACCGGCGCCCGTTCGCGGAGATCGAGGAGGGCGCCGGCTTCCCCGACGGCCTCACGGTCGACGCCGACGGCTGCGTGTGGGTGGCGCTGTGGGACGGCGCGGCGGTACGCCGCTACACGCCCGACGGCCGCCTGGACCGGACGATCACGCTGCCCACGCCGAGGGTCACGGCCTGCGCCTTCGGCGGGGCGGACCTGACGGACCTGTACGTCACGACGGCCCGCGTCGGTCTGACCGCGCCGCATCCGGTGGCCGGTTCCCTGCTGGTCGTACCCGACGCGGGCAAGGGCCAGCCGCAGCCGACGTTCAGGGGCTGATCCGGCAACCCACCAGGGCCTGGCGGCTCCGCGCGGCTCTCACCCGGGCTCCGGTCCGCCGAGGCCCGCGGGCTCCGCGCGGCTTTTACTCGTGCCCTGGTCCGTCGGGTCTGCCGGCTTCGCACGGCGCTCACGCGCGCCCCGGTCCGCCGGGGCGCGTCGGACCCGCGCGGCGCTCACTCGGCCCCGGCCCGCCGGGCCTGCGGCTCCGCGCGGCTCACTCGGGCCCCGGCCCGCCGGGCCTGCGGCTCCGCGCGGCGCCCACGCGCGCCCCGCGCCGCCAGGGACCGCCGGCTCCAGCGGGGGTTTCACCCGCGCCCCGGCCCGCCGGGCCTCCCGGCCCCACGCGGCGCTCACGCGCGCCCCCGCTCCTCCCGCCCCGTGTGGTCCAGTTCCGTCAGGATCTTGCGTTCCGCCGGGGTCAGCGGTGGTCCCGACAGGGGCGGGAGCAGGGGGCCCGTCAGGGCCGCCAGGATCGCGTCGGGGCGCAGCAGGCGGGTCGGGCCCGTGCGCAGGCTCGTCAGGTCCCACAGGACCCGTGCCGCGTCGTGGGACGACGTCGCCGCGCCCGTCAGGCGGCGGGAGTAGCGGGTGACGAGGCGGTCGGCGACGCCGGGCCGGCCGCCTCGTACGTCCGGGAACCAGATGTCCTGGCCGACCGCCGACGCCCAGGCCGCCTCCACCGCCCGGGCCGCCCCGCGCTGCACCCGGCGCGCCAGGCCGGGCGCGGTGGGGCCGCCGCGTTCCAGCTCCCGGCGCAGCCGCGCGGCGCCCAGCGCGGCCACCGACATGCCCTGACCGTAGGCGGGGTTGAACGTCGCCACCGCGTCCCCGAGCACCACCAGACCCTCCGGCCACTCCCGCACCCGCTCCAGATAGCGGCGGGAGTTCTTCGTGCTGCGGCTGACATGCACGTCGCCCAGCGGCTCGGCGCCGGAGATGAGCCGGCCCACGATCGGGTGCGGCAGGTCGAGCGTGTACCGCAGGAAACCCTCCGGATCCGCCGGCGGCTCACCGCCGCGGGTGCCGGCCAGGCTGACCATCCAGCGGCCGTCCTCGATGGGCAGCACCATGCCGCTGCGGCCCGGCCGGGACACATACGGGTCGGCCTGGACGACGGTCAGCGGGAAGTCCTCGGCGCCTTCGGGCGTGCGGTAGACCCGCGTGGCGTTGACGAGCCCGGCGTCCACCGTCTTCTCCCGGATCCCGGACACCCCCAGCCGCTCCAGCCGTTCGACGACCCCGGAGCCGCGCCCGCCCGCCTCGACCACCAGGTCCGCCGTGAACTCCTCCTGCCCGGCGCCCGTTTCTACCCGTACGCCGCGCACGCGGCCGCGGGAGCCGATGAGTTCCAGCGCCCGGCCCCGCTCGATCCGTACGCCGGTGTGCGCCAGCACCAGGTCCCGCACCACCCAGTCCAGCAGCGCCCGGCTGCAAGTGATCATGCGGGGCCCGCCGTCGCGCCAGCGCCGCAGCCAGCCCTCCGGGGTGAGCGCCAGCATGCCGGAGCCGAGCGGCACCTCGTGCGCGCCGGCCGCCAGCAGCGCCTGACGCACGCTCACCCGCGGTATCAGCTCCTCCATCGCGGCGAGGCCGCCCGGCATCAGCAGATGGGCGTGCCGCCCCTGCGGAAGCCCTTTGCGGTGGTCGGGACCGTCGGGCAGGTCGTCCCGCTCCACCACGACCACCTCCGCCACGGTGGCCGACAACGCCGCCGCGGCCAGCATCCCGGCGAGGCCGGCTCCGATGACGACAGCTCTGTGCGGCATGGGGCTCCTTGGGTCGGCGAACAGGAGTTCAGCGGGGGGAGGCGGCCCTTACCGTACCCGCGCGCCATCCCGTGTCGAGAGGGGAACGGGACAGGGCACGCGCCAGTTCCACCAGGCCGCTCGTGCCGGGCACCTCCGTGGCGTGCAGCCGGTAGGGGCTCGGCGCGTCCAGCGGCGGCTCCTGCGCGGCGGCCCGGCGGGTGGCGGCGGCCAGCATGGCGGCCTCCGCGTCGATCCGGGCCCGGTGCGCGGAGCGGCCGGCCCGCAGCCCCTCGTCGAGGGCGCGCAGGCGGACCCGCTCGTCGAAGTACGGGGCCAGCGCGAGCAGCGCGTCGTGGATGGACACCTCGCGCCAGCGCAGCCGTTCCTGCGGCAGCCACCACCAGCGGGCCTGCGGCTTCGGCGCGGTGGAGGCGAAGCGCACCGCGGTCCACAGCGGGCGCAGCGTGCGGTTCTCGCCGTAGCCGCGCCACTGCGCCACGACCGCCGGCAGCAGCCTCGGCAGCACGAACCCGGCGGAGCAGATCAGCGCGCCGAGCGAGGCCATGGGCGGGGCGACGGTCGTGGACAGGAAGTCCATGTCGTGACCGGACCAACGGGCCACCACAGCGGCGTACTTGGCGGCCTGGAAGCCGAGCAGGTCCAGCAGGGCGCCGGTCAGGATCAGGCGCAGCCCGGCGCGCAGCAGGCCGGTCACCTCGCGGCCCCACTTCACGCACACCGCGCACATCGCGAGCATGGCCGCGCTGTGACCCAGCAGGTACAGCAGGATCATCTCGCGCAGGCCGGGCGTGGTCGCGTAGTACGTGTCGAGGTCGGTGAGCCGCTCGGTGCGGGCGTCGGCGAGGGCGAACAGCACGACGATGGCGACGATCACCGCGCCGTACGCGGCGACGCAGCGCAGCACCAGCCGCCGCACGCGCTCCCGGGAGCCGCCGCGCCAGTTGATCAGCAGGATCAGCAATGAGCAGCTGTACGCGCTGAGCATGCCGTAGGTGAGCGGAGCGCCGAAGTTGGGGATGCCGGTCAGGTCGTTGACCGCGGCGAGCGTGAGCGGGGCGGCGCACACGAACACGAGCGAGCCGAGGACGATCGCCGCGCACGTGGACACCGTCAGCGGGTTGCGCAGGGCGGTGCGGGGCCGGCGGAAGAGCAGCACGGAGGACAGCCCGAACACACAGGCCGCCAGGTACACGACGAGACTCATCGCGGGCGCACTCCGTCCACGCCCCGCGCCGGCCCGCGCACCCCGCCGAGCGCGTCCGCGATCCGGGCCAGATCGACGGGACCACCCGGGGGAAGGGCCACCGGGTCGCCGGCCAGGGCCGCGAGCCGCCCGGGAGCCGGGGGAGCCGGTTCGGCCGCTGCCGCGAGCCGCCCCGGAGCCGACGCCGTGCGGTCGGCCGCTGCCGCGAGCCGCCCGGGACCCGTCGCCGTGCGGGCGGCGGCCGGTGCCGTGCGCCGGCCGGGTGTGCCGTCGGGCGGCGGCGGCGCGTGAGGGGCCGGGGGCGACGGCGCCAACGCCCGGTCGCCCCGGTCCTCCCGGTCCCGTTCCGCCGCCGCCGCGATCACCGCCGCCCAGGCCGTCGCGGCCGCGTGGGCGGGGTCGCCGGTGGCCTCGAGCGCGGCCTCGTGGGTGCGGGCGTACAGGAGCGGGTCGTAGGCGCCGTCCAGGTGGCCGAGGGCGTTGTGGATGCTGGTCTGGCGCCACATCAGGCGGGTGGGCGGGGTGGCCCAGCGCGGCCGGGGCAGGCGCAGGGCGCGGCGGGTGAGGACGTCGTCCAGCTCCCGCTCCAGCGGCGCGAGCCGTGCATACGCCTGCCACGCCCGGTGCCACTGAGCGAGCCGGGGTCCGGCCAGCGGTACCAGGATGCCGGCCGAGGTGAGCAGGGCGCCGAGCCCCGCCGCGGCCGGTGAGACGGCGGTGTCCAGCGGCGACCAGTCGTGCCCGGTCCAGCGCGCGCCCACCGCGACGAGCTTGGCGGCGCTGTACCCGGCGCCGCACAGCGTGCCCGCGCCCAGCACGAGCAGCCCGGCGCGCAGCCAGCCGGTCACCCGGCGGGCCCAGGCGAGCGCGGAGACCAGCGTGACGGAGGCGGCGACGAGGTGCGCCACCAGGTACAGCACGATCATCTCGGCGATGAACGGCGTCGTCGCGTAGTAGGTGTCCAGGTCGGTACGGCGCTCCACGGGCGCGTCGCCCAGCGCGAACGCCGCCCCGATGCCGAGCGCCACGCCGGTGTACGTGACGATCCACCGGCGCGCGGTGCGCCGTACACCGGGACCGCCCCGCCAGCGCACGATCAGCACCTGGGAGGCGGCGCCGTACGCGGTGATCGCCGCGTAGGTGAGCGGCGCGGCGAGGTTGGCGACACCGCTGAGGCGGTTGACCGTGCCGATGGTGGGCGGCGCGCCGAGGAAGAAGCACAGGCCGGCCAGGCCCAGTACCGCGCAAATGGCCCGCAGATAGGGGTCGTGCCGGTGCCGCACCAGGTCGGGCGCCTTCAGGGCGAGTCCGAGCCACAGCACGCCGCAGCTGAGGTAGTTGGTCAGGCCGTTCATCCGGGTGTCCCGCGGTAGTTGAGCGCGGCCCCGATCCGGCCGGCGAGATCCTGGGGGCCGCCGGCGTCGGTGCTGTCGGCGGCGAACACCGAGTCGGGGGACGCCTCCAGCCAGGCCCGCAGCCGGCGGCCCATCAGCATGCCGAAACGGTCCGCCTCCTGCTCCTCGGCGAGGCTGAAGTCGGTGCGCGCGGCGACCGGCTGCGGCAGCTCGCCATGGGCCGCGGCCTCGTCGTCCCGCCGGTTCATGTGCCACACCTCGTGGCAGAAGATCACGATCTGGTGCCACACCGCGGCCCGCCGGTCGACGACCACGATGTCCTGCCCCTCGCGTGCCAGCCACAGCCCGCTCGCCGTGTGCGGCGGGAAGACCTCGCGGTGGACGGTGACCTCCCGGCCCCGCCAGGCGCTCACGGAGTCGACGAGCGCGGCGAACAGCGTCTCGGGGTCCGTGGGCAGGGACACCTGCATGGGGTCGATGAGGGCGTCGGCGAGCCGACGCATCTCCTTGCTCGTACGCCAGATACGCACTGTCCTCGGCACCGTCCCGGTGTGCTCGTGCGGTTGTCGTGCACCTTGCCAGCCCCCCGCCGTGCACTATGCCAACCCCCGCGGCCCCTCAGCTACCTCGTGCCCTGCGCGGGGCCGAGAGAGGCGGCGCGGGCGCGCACCTGCGCCACCGCGTCCCGGCGGCGCAGCGCACGCGAGACGGCGCCGATCTCCCGCAGCAGCCGGGCGGTGTCCACGCCGTCTGCCGCCTCCTCGTCGACCTCGGTGCCGCGCCGTGCCTCGACGGCCTCCAGCAGGGCCACCGCGGCGGCGATCGCCCGCGCCCGCTCCGGTGGGTGCCCGAGGGCGAGGGCGGCGTCCTCGGCGCGGCGCCGCAGGTCCTCGTCGAGGTGGCGGGCCAGCGGGAGCAGGACGTCGCGGATGTACGTCTCGCGCCGGATGAGCCGCAGTTCGGGCGCGGCGCGCAGCACGCGGGGCACACCGCGGCCCTGCACGGAGCGCATCAGCTGGTACAGCGGGGCGAGTTCGCGGTGGGCGAGCCGGACCCGCCAGCGGTCCTGGAGGTACTGCCCGATGTGCGGCAGGATGAAGCCGACCGCGATGAGCACGGCGGACAGCCCGGCGACCGGGGGCGCCGCCTTGGTGGAGAGCCAGTCCAGGTCGTGCCCGGTCCACCGGGCGGCGACGGCGGTGAGCTTGGCGGCGTCGAAGACCAGGTTCATGGCGTAGCCGCCGCCGAGGAAGACCAGCCCCCAGCGCAGCCAGCCGTCGAGGCCGTCGGTGCGCACCCAGTTCCAGATCAGCCGCGAGGTGATCAGGACGGCGACGCAGTGCGCGAGGAGGTAGAGCAGGATCTCCTCGCGCATGAACGGCGTGGTGGCGTAGTAGGTGTCGAGGTCCCGCAGCCGCTCCTCGGGCACGTCGGCGAGGGCGAACAGCATCCACAGGGCGACGATCACCGCGCCGTAGGAGGTGACGACCAGGCGCCGGGCGCGGCGGGTGGTCGGCGCGTGCTCGGACAGGCCGTTGCGCCAGGCGATGATCAGCAGCAGGCAGGATCCGCAGAACGCGGTGAGCAGCGAATACACCAGCGGCGCGGCGATGTTGGGCACGCCGGTGACCCGGTTGGTCCAGGCGATCGTGGACGGGGCGACGAACACGAACACCGAGCAGGCCAGCAGGAGCAGTCCGCCGACCGCGCGCAGCAGCGGGTCCTTCCACAGCCGCACGATGGTGGGCAGTTTGACGGCCAGCGCGGAGGCGAGCACCAGCGTCGGGATCCACCAGAACGAGGTGTAGAAGTCGGTCACGAACGCCGAGGGGGTGAGCGCCAGCCGTACCGTCACCGCGGGCTCCGTGGGCGCCCGTGGTAGCCGAGGGAGCGCTGCAGCGGGTCGGCCGTGCGCTGGTCGGCGGCGCCGGTGACGAGGTCCCGGCACAGCGCGGCGAGCCGGTGCCCGAAGTCGTCGGCGTCGGCCTCGTCGCGCGAGCGGGAGCGGGAGCCACCGCGGGCGGCGGCGCCGAGCGCGAGTTCCTGCCAGCCGGGCCGCCCGGCCAGCGCCCGGGCCGCGGCGGGGGTGGCGACCTGGTGCCGGTGCCCGGCGTGCAGATGCCACAACTCGTGCCCGAGGACCACCAGTTGCTGCACCTCCTCGGCGCGTTCCTCGACGATGACCAGGTCGAAGGCCTGGAACTCCACCCACAGCCCGGTGACCCCGATGCCGTCCGGGAACCTCTCGAAGCGCAGTTCGACCGGCCGTCCGCCGCGCCGCTGTGTCATCGCCGCGCACAGTGCCCGGCACAGGTCCCGCACATCGCGCGGGGGTTCACCGGCCCGGCGTACGGCGGTGGTGAGGGAGGCGGCGAGAGCGCGCATGGACGAGCGGTGCCGTGAGTGCCGCAGCAGCGCCGTGATGTCCATCCCGCCTCCTTCCGCCGCCGCTTTCAGGGCTGTTCGAGCCTACGTGGCCGGGCGTGTCCGCGTCACGCGATCCACCGGCCAGGAGCGCGGCGCGGATTGATCACGTTTCGACAACCGGAGGTAAGTCCTGTCCGAACCATTGACGTCCCGGCGCTCCGACCTTACGGTCCCGTTCGAAGTTACGAGCGTCATCCGAAATATCGAACATACGGGGATGGCGCTGCGGGCAAAAGGGCACGACGCCCTCGAAACGTAAGGGCAGGCAATGGGACGACCTGGCCTGAATCGCAGGCACCTTCTGGCCACCGCGGGCGGCCTCGCCACCGCGGGCAGCTTCGGCTTCGCGGCCCTCGGCACGGGCGCCGACGCGCTCGCCGCGGGCGCACGCACCCGCGTGCGCTACTGGAACCTCTTCAGCGGCGGCGACGGCTCCAACATGATCGCCATGCTGGACGCCTTCCGTAGAGAGAACCCCGACGTCGCGGTCAAGGACTCCACCCTCCAGTGGGGCAACCCCTTCTACACCAAGCTCGCCATGGCGGCCGCCGGCAACCGCGCACCGGAACTCGGCGTCATGCACCTCGGCCGTGTCACCGGCTTCTCGCCCGGCCGCCTGCTCGACCCGTGGGACGTCGGCCTGCTCGCCAAGTACGGCATCCACGAGAAGGACTTCAACCCCGCCCTGTGGAAGCGCGCCGTCATCGACGGCAAGCTCTACGCCCTCCCGCTCGACATCCACGTCCAGCTCTGCTTCTACCGCAGGGACGTGCTGAAGAAGGCGGACCTGATCGGCGACGACGGCCGGCTCGTCCCCGTCACCTCCACCACCGAGTGGTTCGACGTCCTGAAGAAGGCGAAGAAGGTCACCAAGGGCGGCCTGCAGACCATCGGCCTGTGGACCAACGACCAGAACTTCCAGTGGTGGTTCTTCACCGCCTTCTACACCCAGCTCGGCGGCACCTGGTTCAACGCCGAGAACACCGAGGTCACCTTCGACGCCGACAAGGCCACCGAGGTCCTGGAGTTCCTGCGCCGCCACGTCACCGACGGATACGTCATCCCCGGCGCCCCCACCGGCGAGCAGTTCGTCAACGGCGCCCCCTTCACCTGGGAGGGCAACTGGTCGGTGCCGGTCTTCTCCGGCGCCGAGCTGGACTACGGGGCGACCCCGCTGCCGCCCGTCTTCGGCAAGCGGGCCACCCACGCCGAGTCCCACTCCTTCGTGCTGCCGCACCAGTCCGGCCGCGGCGGCGCCACCAACGAGGGCGCCCACCGGCTCGCCGCGTACGTCGTCAAGCACGCCCTGCAGTGGGCGGCCGGCGGCCACATCCCCGCCTACACACCGACGCTGTCCACGGCCGCGTACCAGAAGCTCACCCCGCAGCACGAGTACGTCAGCGCCATGGACCACCAGGCCACCGAGCCGAAGGTGTGGTTCGCGGGCTCCACCGGCATCCTCGCCCAGGACCTCGGCCCGATGGTCGTCTCCTCGACGATGGGCTCCGCCAAGCCGGACACGGTCGCGCGCCGGATGAAGACCGAACTCGTCAAGCTCCTCGTCTCGAAGAACCCGATGGACGGCCACACCGCCGCGCAGGGAGGTGCCGTCGCATGACGACGACCAGCGCAGAAACCGTCATTCCCCCGGTGCGGGCGACGACCGCCACCGCCGGCGCGACCCTCCGCCGCAAGCAGGGATTCCAGCACGGCGGCTGGTTCGTCGCCCCGTTCCTGGCGCTCTTCGTGCTCTTCGTGATCTGGCCGCTGCTGCGCGGCATCTACCTCAGCTTCACGGACGCCAACGTCTCCGGCGAGAGCGCCCGTTTCCTCGGCCTCGACAACTACCGCGAGGCCCTGGGCGACGCCGCCATGTGGGACGCGCTCGGCCACAGCGCGTACTTCACCCTCCTCGTCGTCCCCTGCATCACCGTCCTCGCCTTCCTGCTGGCGATGCTCGCCCACCACATCGAGCGCGGGAAGTGGCTGTGGCGGCTGTGCTTCTTCGCCCCGTTCCTGCTGCCGTCGACGGTCGCCGGAAACATGTGGCAGTGGCTGTTCACCCAGGGCATCGGCCTGTTCAACCAGACCCTCGGCATCGACACGCCCTGGCTGACCGACAAGTCGTACGCGATGCTCGCCATCGTCATCGAGACGCTGTGGTGGACGGTCGGTTTCTCCTTCCTGCTCTACCTCGCCGCCCTCCAGGGCATTCCCGCCCACCTCTACGAGGCCGCCAAGCTCGACGGCGCCAACGCCTGGCACCGCATGGTCCACATCACCCTGCCGATGCTGCGCCACATCACCGGCCTGATCGTCGCGCTCCAGATCCTCGCCTCGCTGCAACTCTTCGACCAGGCCGTCGTGATGATGGACTTCGGCCCCGGACCCGAGCTCAGCACCCGCTCCTTCGTGCAGTACACCCTCGAACAGGGCTTCACCAGCTACCGCGTGGGCTACGCCTCCGCGATCTCCATCATCTTCTTCGTGATCATCGCAGTCGTCGCCCTGGCGCGGATGTGGCTGCTGCGCAACCGTGAGGAGGGCGGCCGATGACCACCGCCACGTCGACCGTACGCACCAAGGTCCGCAAGCGCTGGACCCCCAGCCAGATCGTCCTCACCCTGCTCGGCGTCGCCGTCTCCGCGCTCTTCGTGGCGCCGATCGGCGCGGCCCTGCTCACCTCGCTGAAGTCCGAGGCCGAGGCCGCCGAGATCCCGCCGCACTGGCTGCCCGAGCACTTCACCGGCCAGGCCTGGAAGGCCCTCTTCGACACCGGCAACATCACCGACTGGCTGGTGAACTCCCTCGTCGTCTCCGTCTGTGTCACCGCGATCGTGCTCATGGTGAGCGCGCTCGCCGGATACGGCTTCGCCCGCACCGAGTTCCGTGGCAAGAGCGTCCTGATGGGCGTCGTGATGGCCGGGCTGATGGTCTCCCCGGCGGTGCTGGGCGTGCCCCTGTTCACCACGGTCCAGCAGATGGGGATGGTCGACACCTACTGGGGCATGATCCTGCCGCAGTGCGCGCCCGCCGCGATGGTCTACATCCTCTACAAGTTCTTCCAGGGCATCCCGCGCGAACTCGAGGAGGCCGCCTTCATCGACGGCGCCGGCCGCTGGCGGGTCTTCTTCACCGTCGTCCTGCCGCTGTCGCGTTCCTCGCTCGCCGCGGTCGGCATCTTCACCTTCATCGCCTCGTGGAACAACTTCCTGTGGCCCTACATGGTGACCAACAACCCCGACCTGATGACCATGCCCAACGGCATCGCCACGGTCATGAACTCCTACGGCATCCAGTGGGCCCAGCTCATGGCCGGCGGCCTGATGGCCGGCCTGCCGCTGATCGTCGTCTTCGTCTTCTTCCAGCGCCAGATCGTGGCGGGTGTCGCGCACACCGGCCTCGCCGGACAGTGAGAACTCCCGAGGAGCACTTGAGTTGAAGCGCACGCGACTCGCGACGGGCGTCGCCGCCGTCATCGCCCTGATCCCGGCCACGGCAAGCGCGGACGTCACCTACCCCGACCCTCAGCCCATCACGGGCCAGCAGATCATCCACGACCCCACCGTCATCCGCCTCGAGTCCGGCGGCTACGTCGCCTACTCCACCGGCGGCGTCATCGGCGCCCGCCTCTCCAAGGACCGCAAGCAGTGGGACGACGCGGGCAACGCCTTCGCGACCCCGCCGAGCTGGTGGTACGAGTACAACGACACCGGCGACCCGTGGGCCCCCGACATCTCCTTCCGTGACGGCCGCTACTGGCTCTACTACGCCGTCTCCTCCTGGGGCACCAACCACTCCGCGATCGGCGTCGCCACGTCCCCCACCGGCCTGCCCGGCACCTGGACCGACCACGGCAAGGTCTTCAGCTCCGAGAAGACCGACGCCTGGAACGCCATCGACCCCGCGGTCGTCAAGGCCGACGGCAAGCTGTGGATGGCCTTCGGCTCCTACTGGACCGGCATCCGCATGGTCCAGCTCGATCCGAAGACCGGCAAGGCGATCCCCGGCGCCGAGGTCCGTCACCTGGCCACCCGCCCCGACGCCCCCTACGCCGTCGAAGGCCCGTACATCGTCCACCACGGCCGCTACTACTACCTCTTCGCCTCCTACGACGCCTGCTGCGCCGGAGTGAACTCCACCTACAAGATCCGCGTCGGCCGCTCCACGTCCGTCACCGGCCCGTACGCCGACAGCACCGGCAAGTCCCTGCTGGAAGGCGGCGGCGACCTCCTCCTCGCCGGCCACGGCCGCTACGTCGGCACCGGCGGGGAGTCCGTCTTCCGCGACGCCGGCCAGGACTGGCTGGCGTACCACTACTACGACGCGACGGACGACGGCACACCCAAGCTGGGCCTGAACAAGGTGTCTTGGGACTCCGGCTGGCCCGAACTCCGGTAGGGGCGCGGGGAACTGCGCGACCAGCCACAACGAACCGGTAGTCGCTCACGCAACAGAACCACCCACTCGGAAAGGCGAACATTGCACTCCGCCCGATTCTCCTTGGACCCCGCCTTCACCATCGGCGAAGTAAACCCCCGCCTCTTCGGCTCCTTCGTCGAACACCTCGGCCGCTGCGTCTACACCGGTATCTACGAACCCGACCACCCCACCGCGGACGCCGAAGGCCTCCGCACAGACGTACTGGAGCTCGTGAAGGAACTCGGCGTCACCACCATCCGCTACCCCGGCGGCAACTTCGTCTCCGGCTACCGCTGGGAGGACTCCGTCGGTCCCGTCGAGGACCGCCCGCGCCGCCTCGACCTCGCCTGGCACTCGACGGAGTCCAACCGCTTCGGCCTGTCCGAGTACATCGCCTTCCTGAAGAAGATCGGCCCCCAGGCCGAGCCGATGATGGCCGTCAACCTCGGCACCCGGGGCGTCGCCGAGGCGCTCCAGCTCCAGGAGTACGCCAACCATCCCTCCGGCACCGCGCTCAGCGACCTGCGCGCCGCCCACGGCGACAAGGAGCCGTACGGCATCAAGCTGTGGTGCCTCGGCAACGAGATGGACGGCCCCTGGCAGACCGGCCACAAGACCGCCGCCGAGTACGGCCGCCTCGCCGCCGAGACCGCCCGCGCCATGCGCCAGATCGACCCGTCCGTCGAACTGGTCGCCTGCGGTTCCTCCAGCCAGGCCATGCCCACGTTCGCCGCGTGGGAGGCGGAGGTGCTCCAGGAGGCCTACGACCTGGTCGACTTCATCTCCCTGCACGCCTACTACGAGCCGCTCGACGGCGACGTCGACTCCTTCCTGGCCTCCGCGGTCGACATGGAGTCCTTCATCGAGAACGTCGTCGCGACCGCCGACCACATCGGTGCCAGGCTCAAGTCCGAGAAGAAGATCAACCTGTCCTTCGACGAGTGGAACGTCTGGTACCTGACCCGCTGGGAGGAGCGGGCCAAGACCTTCGCGCCGGAGGACTGGCCCGAGGCGCCGCGTCTGCTGGAGGACAACTACAGCGTCACCGACGCCGTCGTCTTCGGCTCCCTGCTGATCGCCCTGCTCCGGCACGCGGACCGGGTGACCGTCGCCTGCCTCGCCCAGCTGGTCAACGTCATCGCCCCGATCATGACCGAGCCGGGCGGCCCGGCCTGGCGGCAGACGACGTACTTCCCCTTCGCGCAGGCGTCGAAGTACGGCCGCGGGCAGGTGCTGGACGTCCGCGTCGACTCGCCGACGTACACGACGGCCAAGTACGGCGAGGCCGACCTGCTGCACGCCACCGCGGTGCGCGCCGAGGACGGCGCCGTCACCGTCTTCGCGGTCAACCGTGGCCGCACCGAGCCGCTGCCGCTGCACGTCGCCCTGAGCGGCCTGGACCTGACCCGGGTCGTCGAGCACAGCGCCCTCGCCGACGCCGACCCGGACGCCCGCAACACGCTCACCGAGCCCGAGCGGGTCGTCCCGCACCAGGTCGACGGCACGACTCTCGCCGACGGCCGGCTGACGGCCGTACTGGAGCCGCTGTCGTGGAACGTGATCAGGCTGGCGTAGCAACCACGGCTGCGCGCGCCACAATGAACGCATGAGGATCTCGGCGCGGGCTGACTACGCGGTGCGGGCGGTGCTGGAACTGGCCGTGCGGCAGGAGGGCGACGACCCGCTGAAGGCGGAGGCCATCGCCGCGGCCCAGGCCATCCCGCACAAGTTCCTGGAGGGGATCCTCGGCGACCTGCGCCGCGCCGGCATCGTGGACAGCCGGCGCGGCGGGGGCGGCGGCTACCGGCTGGCCCGGGAGGCGTCCGCAGTCACGGTGGCGGACGTCATCCGGGCCGTGGACGGCCCGATCGTCTCGGTCCGCGGCGAACGCCCCACCGGCCTGACCTACACCGGCAGCGCCCAGCCCCTGCTCCCGCTGTGGATCGCCCTGCGCGCCAACGTCCGCAGGATCCTCGAGGGCGTCACGGTCGCCGACATCGCAGCCGACGCCCTCCCGGAACCGGTACGGCAGTTGGCGGCGGAACCGGCGGCGTGGGAGAACCCGTGAGGTGCTGAGCTAGGGCCGCCGGGCGTCCCGCAGGGCACGGACGAGCGCCTGGTCGCCCTGTCCCAGCAGGGCCTTCTCCAGGCTGTGGTCGTCGCGCCGGTCGAGCCGCTCCCCGTGGGCGAACCCGTCGGTGCCGACGACCTGCCCGCACCACTCCCCGCGCCCCACCACATGCCCGTCGAACGGCACGACGCCGCCCTCGCCGAGGGCCACCCACCGCCCCTCGCGGTGGCGCAGGGCGAGGATGTAGGTGTGACCGGGCACGACCCGGGGCGCGTCCCCCGTCAGCACGTCCACCCGGGCCCTGCTGCCGCGGGTGATCTTCCAGCCGGGCGCCACGTAGTCGAAGGCCGCGCCGACGGCCGGATGCGACCGCTCCCTCGACTCGTACGGCACGGACTCGGCGCGGATGCGCACGGTGCGCTCGACGGCGTACCGGTAGGGGCCCGGGGGCAGCTCCCGCCGCCCGCTCTCCCGTTCGCCCACGGCCTGCCCGACGACCACGACGTCGGCGTACGCCACCCAGTCCCGCGCGGTCTCGGACGGATAGGGATTGTCCGGATACCCGCACCCGTTGACGGTGTCGAGCCCGCCCCACCCGACGAGCACCCCACCGACGACGCCCAGGGCGGCGAGGGCGGTGACGAGGGCACCTGTCACGGAGGAGGAGGGGAAGCGGGGTCTGTGCATCCGCTGATCTTGAAGCCCGCCCCGGCCCCCGGCTGTGGTGGAAGCCATAACTCCGGTCACAGCCGTGTCACAGGAGGACGCCGCGAATGGCCGGAGGCCGCCTTCACGGATCCCTCACACATCCCCGACAGTCAGTGCGACACAGCCACCCCCCAGCGAACGGACGGAGAGACCATGACCGGTGGACTCCTCCTGAGCGGCGTCCTCGCCGCTCTGCTCGGCACGGCACTACCGGCACAGCACCCGTCCTCCGGGTTCACCGACCCGCCCCCGGACAAGATCGTCATCAAGGTCGCCACGGTGAACGGCTCCGGCTGCCCCCAGGGCACCACCGCGGTCGCCGTCTCCGAGGACAACACGGCCTTCACCGTGACCTACAGCGACTACCTGGCCCAGACGGGCGGCAACTCCGACCCGACGGCGTTCCGCAAGAACTGCCAGCTGAACCTCCTCGTGCACGTCCCCCAGGGCTTCACCTACGCCGTCGCCAGCGCCGACTACCGCGGCTTCGCCGCACTCCAGCAGGGCGCGAGCGGCGCGCAGAGAGCCTCGTACTACTTCCAGGGCTCCTCGCAGACGGTCTACCGGAACCACCCGCTGACCGGCCCCTACAACGACAACTGGCAGGCCACCGACACCACGGACTGGGCCCAGCTGGTGTGGGCCCCCTGCGGCGTCCAGCGCAACTTCAACATCAACACGGAGCTGCGGGTGAGCGCCGGCACGTCGGCGCCCGGCAAGGTCAGCTTCATGACGATGGACTCGACGGACGGCGACATCAGCACGGTCTACCACCTGGCGTGGAAGGAGTGCCCGAACTCCTGAGGCGCTGAGGCGTCAGCCTTCGCTCACGTAGCTGAGGAACTCGGCCCAGGACCCGGCGGACACGGCGAAGTCGCCCCCGTCGCGGTCCTTGGAGTCGCGGACGTGAACGCGGGCGGGGGTGAGGGCGACCTCGACGCAGTCGCCGTCGCCGCCGCTGCTGTAGCTCGACTTGAACCAGGTCGGCTCGCTGGTGCTCATGGGTCTCCTCGCATCCGCCGCAACAGGCTCACGGAGTCCGGGACGGTGAGAGCCTGTGCCCGCATCCTGACATAACGCTTCTGGAGAACGCTGAGCTCCTTGGGGTCGGAAACGAGCAGTCCGCCTCGCTGTCCCTCGCAATAGGCGAACCACCTGTTCTCCGGAGTCTCCAGCAACTGCATGGGGCCGTCGAGCCCGGCATGCCATTCGCATTCCGTCGGCATGATCTGGATCTCGACGTTCCGCAACATGGCCAGGTGCAGTAAGTGGTCGATCAGCTGCGTCGTGGTCAGGGGGCCGCCCGTTCGCCGCCTGAGCAAATGCTCTTCCAGGATGAAGCCGAACGTGGTGTTCGGCCGTGTCCGCAGCAGCTCCTGCCGTTCCGCTCGAGCGACCCACTGCTCCTCGATCTGCTGGTCGTCCAGCGGAGGCAGTTGCTGGGTGAACAACGTCCGCGCATAGGCCTCCGTCTGCAACAGCCCTGGAATCAACCGGCATTCGTACGTGTACAGAGTGATGGCCACCCGCTCCATCCGCGCCCACTGCCGGAACCACGCCGCCAGGCCCGGCTGCCGAGCCAGATGTGCCGCCGCCCCGCGCAGCGCGCCCGTGTTGCCCGTGGCCTCCTCACCCCGCTCCACGAAGGCCGGATCCGGCATACGACGGCCCAGCTCCACCGACGCCACCGTGTGTTTGGAGAACCGCACCAGCTCCGCGAACTCCTCCCGGCTCAGCCCGGCATGCTCCCGTAACGCCTGGACCATCGCCCCGAACGTGCGCAGGCTGTCCGAGGACTCACCATCGACCACTGTCGATCACCTCCCCACTGATGGTCACGCTCAGTGAGGCGTGCTGTCCACCCTGTCGCCGCGTACGCCCCCGCACCGTACGCGCTCCTCACCTGGAGAACTCGCCTCCCGCCCGCCAGATTGGGCGCATGACGAGACCCGCCACGCCCCAAACCCCGGTTACCGTACGTGTGTTCACCCAGCGCCTCAGTGCCACCCCTCGCGGCGCCCGGCTCGCCCGGCATCTCGCCCTGAACCAGCTGCACGACTGGGGGATCCCGCACGGCACCCGCACCTCCGACGCGGCCGCCGTGGTCGTCGCCGAGCTGGCGGCCAACGCCGTGACCCACGGACGCGTACCGGGGCGGGACTTCGAGTTGCGGCTCGTCCTCGGTGGCGGCCGGCTCCGGATCGAGGTCAGTGACACCCGCTCCGAAACCCAGCCGCCCCCGCCCGGCCGTATCCCGCCGGCCTCGCCGCCGGCCGACACCGGGCGCGGACTTCTGCTCGTCGAGGCGCTCGCCGAGCGGTGGGACGTGGTGGACCGGGATCCGCCGCCCGGCAAGACCGTCCGGGCCGAACTTTCGTTGCTGCGTGAACCATTGACGCGCACCGCCTTCGACTCTACGGTCCCGTCCGATGGCGCGATCATCGTTCGCAATACCGAACAGCGGACCCCCACCGAAGGAGCGTCCCCATGAGCCGCACGTCCCGGAGAGCCGCCCTCCTCGCTGTCCCGGCCGCCCTCCTCCTCGCCCTCGTCCCCGGCACCGCCTCCGCGTACCCCAACCCCGGCACCGTCTCCGGCAGCACCGTCGTGCACGACCCGTCGATGGTCCGTACGTCCGGCGGGCGCTATCTGCTGTACGCCACCGGAGGCGGGCTCGCGTACCGGACCTCCACCGACCGGACCGCGTTCACGGCCGGTGCCGACGCCTTCGCCACCAAGCCCGCCTGGTGGTCGTCGTACAACACCGAGGCCTGGGCACCGGACATCTCCTACCACGGTGGCAAGTACCTGATGTACTACGCCGTCTCGAAGTTCGGGTACAACACCTCCGCGATCGGGCTCGCGGCCTCCACCACCGGGCTCCCCGGCTCCTGGAGCGACTAGGCGTCGTCTACACCTCCACCACTTCCAGCGACTACAACGCCATCGACCCGAACCTCTTCGTCGACGACGACGGGAAGTGGTGGCTGTCGTTCGGGAGCTGGTGGACGGGGATCAAGATGATCCGTGTCGATCCGGCCACCGGGAAGCAGTACGCCGGTGACACCACCCGGTACTCCCTCGCTTCCCGGCCCACCGGGACCAAGGCCGTCGAGGCGCCCTTCGTCGTCAAACGCAACGGGTACTACTACCTCTTCGCCTCCTACGACACCTGCTGCGCCGGCACCGGCTCCACCTACAAGGTCAAGGTCGGCCGGGGCACCTCCGTCACCGGGCCGTACTACGACAAGAACGGCGTCGCCCTCATGAACAACGGGGGGACGCCGGTGCTGGAGTCCCACGGCAGCGTCATCGGACCCGGCGGCCAGTCCGTCATGAAGGACGTCGACGGGGACCTGATCGTCTACCACTACTACGACGGCAACGACAACGGCACCCCGAAGCTCGGCATCAACCTGCTGAACTGGAGCAGCGGCTGGCCCGTCGCCTACTGACGCGGCCGGCGGTTCAGCCCGCCCGGCCCATGCCCGCCGCGTTCGGCCAGCCCGCCGCCGGTGCCGCCGTCAGGCCGTCCGGCAGGCCCGTCGTACCGCGCACCTGGGCCGCCGTGAGGCCGCCCTGGGCCGGGACCCCCACCGGGGGCAGCGGCTGGGGCCACGGCTGGGCCGGCGGGAGCGGCACGCCCGTGCCGTTGGTCTGCCCGACCAGCCGGTCCACCGCCGCCGTGCCCGAGCTGTAGCCGTTCCCGGTGAACGGCTCGGGCGCGGCGGACTCCTCCCGGGACGTCGTCCCGTAGAGCACCTGTTCCAGGCCGGACACCAGCCGGCGCACGTCCGCCTGGGGGCGCACCACGAGCCGCAGGAAGCGGCTGGAGGAACCGATCTTGTTGCCGCACTCGCGGACCAGGACCCGGTGCCCGGTGAGCAGCCGGTCGCGCACCACGGTGCCCTCGGCGCCCACGGGCAGGCGCACGAAGAGGAAGTTGGCCTGGGAGGGGTAGACCGTCAGGCCCGGCAGGGCCGACAGCGCGGCCGTCATCTCCTGACGGTCGCGGCGGACCTGCTGAAGGCTGCGCGCGTACTCCCGGCCGTGTTCCCGCAGCATGAACACCACGTGTTCGGCGAAGGAGTTGAGGTTCCACTTCGGCAGCATCGATCTGACCCGGCCGGCCAGCGCGGGGTTGGCCACCAGGTAGCCGAAGCGGACGCCGTGCAGCCCGAAGTTCTTGCCCAGGCTGCGCAGGACGATCACGTTCGGGCGGAGCACGGCCTCCTGGACCACGGAGGGGTCCGCCTCCGCGTCCGCGAACTCAAGGAACGACTCGTCCACGACCACCAGGTCCAGGTCCGCCATCGCGTCCAGGAACGCCACCAGCGCCTGCTTGTGCTGGTAGCCGCCGTCCGGGTTGTTCGGGTTGCACACCACCGCCACGCGGCTGCCGCGGGTGCGGATGAAGTCGGTGTAGCGGGACAGGTCGAGGGCGAAGCCGTTCGCCTCCTGCAGAGGGAACATGTCGACCCGCTTGCCGGTCTCCATCGGCTGGTCGGTCCAGCGGCCGAAGGCGGGCACCGGCACCGCGAGGGACTCGCGGACCAGCAGATGGTCGATCCAGGTGATCAGCTCCGTGGAGCCGTTGCCCATGGCCACGCAGCTCGGCGGCAGGCGCAGCAGATCGCACAGCTCGGCGGTGATCGTCTCCGCGCCGCTCGGGTAGTACGTGAGGATCTCGTGGAGCCGGGCCGCCAGCTCCTCGAACATCGCGGGGGTGGGGAAGTACGGATTGCAGGGGATGCAGAAGTCCAGTGGTCCCGCCCCGTCGCTTTCCCGCGTCAGCGCCGCCATCGAGGGACTGTGCGCGGCGTGCTCACGGAACAGCGAGGTGACGTTGTCTGCCAAGGGAGGCCTCCGTGTCCAAGGGCGGCCCGTGCCGGAGGAGCACGGGCCGCCCTTGTGTACGCAGGCCGGTGGGGCGCTGTTCAACGCTCTCGCCGCAGCGCCGGGTTCACGCGGAGAAGCGGTGGACCGTCCGCGTGCGGTACGTCTCGCCCGGGCGCAGCACCGTCGAGGGGAACGCCGGCTGGTTCGGGGAGTCCGGGAAGTGCTGCGTCTCCAGGCAGAGCGCGTCACCCTGCCGGTAGGTGCGCCCGGACGTGCCGGTGAGGGTGCCGTCGAGGAAGTTGCCGGAGTAGAACTGCAGGCCCGGCTGGTCGGTGGCGATCTTCAGGGTGCGGCCGGAGGAGGGGTCGCGCAGCGTCGCGACGTGCTCGGGCTCGGCGGTGATGCCCTTGTCCAGAACCCAGTTGTGGTCGTAGCCCTTGGCGAGGACCTGCTGCGGATGCCCGGCCCGAATGTCCCGGCCGACCGGCTTGGCACGACGGAAATCGAAGGGGGTGCCCGCGACCTTCGCCAGCTCGCCGGTGGGGATCAGGCCCGCGTGGGTGGGCGTGAAACGGGAGGCGGCGATCCGGAGTTCGTGGTCCTCGATGCTGCCGCTGCCCTCGCCGGCCAGGTTCCAGTACATATGGCTGGTGAGGTTGACGACGGTGGCCTTGTCGGTGGTGGCCGCGTAGTCGATGATCCAGTCGCCGCCCCGGGTGAGGGTGTACGTCACGGTCGCCCGCAGCGTGCCCGGGTAGCCCATCTCGCCGTCGTCACTGGTGCGGTGCAGGCGCAGCCCGACGTCGGAGCCGGAGGCGAAGGGCTCCACGTCCCACACCCGCTTGTCGAAGCCCTTGGCGCCGCCGTGCAGGCTGTTCTCGCCGTCGTTCACGGACAGTTGGTGGTTCGTGCCGTCCAGGGTGAAGCGGCCCTTGGCGATGCGGTTGCCGTAGCGGCCGATCAGGGCGCCGAAATACGGGCTCGACGCCACGTAGTCGTCGAGGTTGTCGAAGCCGAGGGAGACGTTGGTGCGGCGGCCGTGCCGGTCGGGTATCTCCAGCGACTGCACGATCCCGCCGTAGGACAGGACCTTCAGGTGGGTGCCGCCGTTCTCCAGCGACCAGCGGTACACCTTCGTGCCGTCGGCGAGCGTGCCGAAGTGTTCCTTCACCGGCCTGCGGCCTGGGGAGGCGGATCCCGTGGCGGCCTCGGCGGTGGTGCCGAGTGCCGTCGCGGCGATGCCCGCGGCCGCTGCCGAGGCGATGACCGTGCGTCTGTTCAGTTCCATAGGTGCGGCTCCTCATACGACGTCAAAGGAGGGGGCCCCGCCGGTGCGGCGGGGCCCCGGTGACTCACGAACCGGACTTGCGCTTGTTCCACACGTCGAACCCGACCGCCGCCAGCAGGGCGAAGCCCTTGATGACCTGCTGCCAGTCGGTGCCGACACTCAGGAGGTTCATACCGTTGTTCAGCACACCGAGGACGAGACCACCGATGATCGCGCCGAGGACGGTGCCCACACCGCCGCTCATGGACGCGCCGCCGATGAACGCCGAGGCGATCGCCTCGAGTTCGTAGTTCAGCCCCGCCTTCGGGGACGCCGCGTTCAGCCGGGCGGCGATCGCCAGCCCCGCCAGGGCCGCGAGCGCGCCCATGTTCAGGAAGACGAAGAAGGTGACCTTCCTGTCCTTGACGCCCGACAGCTTCGCGGCGGGCAGGTTGCCGCCGATGGCGTAGATGTGCCGGCCGAACACCGAGTTGCGCATGACGTAGCCGTAGCCGACGACCAGCACGCCCAGGATCAGCAGCACGATCGGGGCGCCCTTGTAGCTGGCGAGCAGCATCGTGACGACGAGGATCGCGGCGACGATGGCGACCAGCTTCAGCAGGAAGAGGTTGCGCGGCACCACGTCGAGGGAGAACTCCCGCTGCCGCCTGCGGTCCCGGACCTCCTGGACCACCGAGAAGACGATCAGCGCGATGCCCAGCAGCAGCGTGATGTTGTGGTAGTTGGTGTGCGGGCCGGCCTCCGGCAGGAAGCCGTTGCCGATCTTCTGCAGGCCGTTGGGGAACGGACCGAGGGTCTGCCCCTGGAGCAGGATCTCCGTGAAACCGCGGAAGATCAGCATGCCCGCGAGGGTGACGATGAACGACGGTATGCCGAGATAGGCGATGAAGTAGCCCTGTACCGCGCCGGCCACCGCGCCGGCCAGCAGGCACAGCACCACGGCGACGGGCCACGCCACATGGTGTTCCACCGTCAGCACGGCCGCGAAGGCGCCCACGAACGCGGTGACCGAGCCCACCGACAGGTCGATGTGACCGGCGATGATCACCAGCATCATGCCGATCGCGAGGACCAGCACATAGCTGTTCTGCAGCACCAGGTTGGAGACGTTGCGCGGCAGCAGCAGGTCACCGTCGGTCCACACCGCGAAGACGGCGACGATCAGGCCGAGCGCGAGCAGCATGCCGTACTGGCGCATGTTGCGGCGCAGGCCGCCCACCACCAGCTGCAGCAGGTTCTGGCCCGCCGCGCCCTGGGCCGGGCCGCCGCCCGGCGGTGCGGCCACCGGGCTCTTGGTCACTTCGGTGCTCATCGCGTCACCTCTTCGTCCTGGGTGTCCTTCGTCATCCGGCGCATCAGCACTTCCTGCGTGGCCTCGGCCCGCGGGACCTCGCCGGTGAGCCGTCCGGCGGCCATGGTGTAGATGCGGTCGCACATGCCGAGCAGCTCGGGCAGCTCGGAGGAGATGAAGACGACCGCCTTGCCCTGCGCCGCCAGCTGGTCGATGACCGTGTAGATCTCGTACTTGGCGCCCACGTCGATACCGCGTGTGGGCTCGTCCAGGATCAGCACGTCCGGACCCGCGAAGATCCACTTGCTGAGGACGACCTTCTGCTGGTTGCCGCCGGACAGCTTGCCCACCGGTTCGAAGACGGTCGGCGCCTTGATGTTCATCGACTTCCGGAAGCCCTCGGCGACCTGCCGCTCCTCGTGCTCGTCGACCACGCCCCGCTTGGCGACCTTCTTCAGCGCGGTCAGCGAGATGTTGCGGTTGATCGTGTCGATCAGGTTGAGGCCGTAGTGCTTGCGGTCCTCGGTGACGTACGCGATGCCGTGCTCGACCGCCTCCGCGACGGTCTTCGTGCGGATCGCCCTGCCGTCCTTCAGGACCGTGCCGCCGGCGTAGCGGCCGTAAGAGCGACCGAAGACGCTCATCGCCAGCTCGGTGCGGCCCGCGCCCATCAGGCCGGCGATCCCGACGATCTCCCCGCGGCGCACCTGGATCGACACGTCGTCGACGACCTTGCGCTGCTGGTCGATCGGGTGGTGCACGCTCCAGTTGCGGATCTCCAGCGCCGGGGCCGCGCCGGCCTCCGGCTCGTGCGGAGTGCGCTCGGGGAAGCGGTTGTCCAGGTCACGGCCGACCATGCCGCTGATGATCCGGTCCTCGGTCGTCTCCGCCGCCTTCACGTCCAGGGTCTCGATGGAACGCCCGTCGCGGATGATGGTGACCGAGTCGGCGACCTTGCGGATCTCGTTCAGCTTGTGCGAGATGATGATCGAGGTGATGCCCTGGCCCTTCAACTGAAGGATAAGGTCGAGCAGTTTGCCGCTGTCCTCGTCGTTGAGCGCCGCCGTCGGCTCGTCGAGGATGAGCAGCTTCACCTTCTTCGACAGCGCCTTGGCGATCTCCACCAGCTGCTGCTTGCCGACGCCGATGTCGGCGACGCGCGTCTCGGGGTGCTCGTCGAGACCGACCCGGCGCAGCAGCTCGGTGGCGTGCCTGAGGGTGTCGTTCCAGTTGATGAGGCCGCGCCGGGCGTGCTCGTTGCCGAGGAAGATGTTCTCGGCGATGGACAGATACGGCACCAGCGCCAGCTCCTGGTGGATGATGACGATGCCGTGCTGCTCGCTCGCCCGGATGTCCTTGAACCGGCAGACCTCTCCCTCGAAGAGGATGTCCCCCTCGTAACTGCCGGACGGGTGGACGCCGGAGAGCACCTTCATCAGGGTGGACTTCCCGGCGCCGTTCTCCCCGCAGATGGCGTGGACCTCGCCCTGGCGGACGGTCAGCGTGACGTCGGACAGCGCCTTGACACCGGGAAAGGTCTTGACGATCGAGCGCATTTCCAGGACGGGTCCCGCCATGGTCGTGCCTTCCAATCCTTCTCGGTGCCCGGTTACTTGAGCTGGCCGGCGGTGTAGTAGCCGCCCGCGACCAGGACCTTGTCGTAGTTGGTCTTGTCGACGCTCACCGGCTGCAGCAGATAGGCGGGCACGACCTTGGCGCCGTTGTCGTAGGTCTTGCTGTCGTTGACCTCGGGCTTCTTGCCGTTCAGCACGGCGTCGACCATGCCGGAGGCGACCTTGGCGAGCTGACGGGTGTCCTTGTAGACGGTCTGCGTCTGCTGCCCGGCGATGATGGACTTCACCGAGGCCAGCTCGGCGTCCTGGCCGGTCAGCACCGGCAGCGGCTTGCCCGCGGAGCCGTAGCCGTCGGACTTCAGCGCCGACAGGATGCCGATGGAGATGCCGTCGTACGGCGACAGGACGGCGTCGACGCGGGCGCTCTTGTAGGACTTGGTCAGGATGTCGTCCATGCGCCGCTGGGCGGTCGCGCCGTCCCAGCGCAGGGTGGTGACCTGGTTGAGGGAGGTCTGGCCGGAGCGCACGACGAGCTTCTTGCTGTCGATGTACGGCTTCAGGACGCTCATCGCGCCGTTGAAGAAGTACTTGGTGTTGTTGTCGTCGTTGGAGCCGGCGAACAGCTCGATGTTGAACGGCCCCTTGCCGCTCTTCAGGCCCAGCTTGTCGGCGATGTAGTTCGCCTGGAGCTGGCCGACCTTCTCGTTGTCGAAGGAGGCGTAGTAGTCGACGTTCGCCGTGCCGAGGATGAGCCGGTCGTAGGCGATGACCGGGATGTTCGCGTCCTTGGCCTGCTGCAGCACGTTGCCCAGGGACTTGTTGTCGATGGCGGCGACGATGAGGGCCTTCACGCCCTGCGTGATCAGGTTCTCGATCTGGGAGACCTGCTGGTCGGGG
The DNA here is from genome assembly GCF_040656475.1 of Streptomyces sp. NPDC049915. Classification (NCBI taxonomy): domain Bacteria; kingdom Bacillati; phylum Actinomycetota; class Actinomycetes; order Kitasatosporales; family Streptomycetaceae; genus Streptomyces; species Streptomyces sp. NPDC049915. Next base: position 4,191 of record NZ_JBFAMH010000040.1, on the reverse strand, counting down.
TCGTCCTCCCCGAAGACCAGCTTGGTCTGGTAGCCCTTGGACTCCAGGTCCTTCTTGACGTTGTTGCCGTCGGCGATCCACCGCTCGGAGGACTTCGTCGGCATCGCGATGCCGATCGTGCCTCCCTTGGCGGACCCCGAGTCCTCCTTGCTGCCGCCCTCGCCGCTCTGGCCGCAGGCGGTCAGGGTGAGGGCGAGCGAGGCGGCTCCGGCTATCGCGGTCAGTGCGGCTCTGCGGTTGCGCATGGCGTCTTCCTTGATGTCGAGCACGGCCGACGGCGGCTGTGCGGCAACGCTGTCAGGAGGTGGTGCGGGGGGAACCGGCGAACGGTGGTGCGGGGAAAGGGGACGAACAGACGTGTGGGATTGTGTTCGGCTACGTCGTCTTCTGTGAAGAGGCAGTTGCGAAAATTTATGAACGTGTTTCGAACCGCTGGAGCTCGCCGGGCAGCCGGGACCCCAGCGGAGCCATGTCGTCGCCGGCTCCGTGCCGGGCGAGCAGGTCCAGGGCCAGCCGGCCGCGCCGCACCCGCTCCTTGGCCGTGGCCAGCGTGACCTCCCGCAGGTGGTGGCCGTAGGGGTAGATCGCGGGCGCCTTGGACAGGCCGAACTTCAGATACAGGGGAGCGCCGCGCCGGATCAGCTCGGCCACCTCGTACATCCGGACATAACCGCCCAGGTCGTCCGGCGCCTCGATGTACATGTCCATGGGTGCGGCGGACGTCCGCCGGATCTCGGTCAGGTGGTCCAGCGTCAGATCGCTCGGCACATTGACCGAGTCGGCGCCGAGCCGCTCGTAGACCGCGTACGCCGCCGGGTTGACGGGGCCGATCAGCGCCGAGACCTTCAGGGTCGTGTCGGCCGCGATGACGCCCTGCACGCGCGCCCGGTGCAGTGTCCACAGCACGCCCTCGTCGGCCACCAGCAGGCACTTGACGCCCAGCTCGGTGGCGCGGACCGCGTCCTCGACGCAGCCGGCCACGGCGTCGTGGCCGCGGGCGCGCAGCCCGGCCCCGCGCGAGTCGGTGCGGGTCGAGCCGCCGATGTCCCAGGTGCCGCGCGGCCCGGTGAACAGGCACAGCTCGATGTCACGTTCGGCGGTGGCCTCGACCATTTCGGTGATCTCGGCGTCGCTGAGCATCCACACGCCGCTGCCCTGGCTGATGCGGTGGATCGGCACGTCCAGCCGAGAGGCCTCCTTCAGCACCACCGCCAGTGCCTCGGGGCCCTCGCACGAGGGGATCTCGGTGCGCCAGCGGCCGCCGCCGGGGAAGGTGTACGGCGAGGCGTCGGCGGGGTCGGGGGCGGGCGCGCCCAGGCCGAGCGCGGTGAGCGCGGGCTCACCGGGGCGACGGGCTGCCGTGGCGGAAGCGTCGGTCACAGTTGTCCTTAGTGTCCTGGTGTCCAGCAGACCTGGACGTTCGATATGTCGGACGAGGTTCGCGGCTCATGGCGTGCGGGGCTGGTGGTACGCCGGTACGGAGACCGTCAGGTCGCCCCCGTACCGGCGTACGTCTTCGGCGGAGCGGTGCACTAGGGGTGCAGAAGAACCTTGCCCACCTTCGGATCGCCGGACCCCACCAGCTCCATGGCCCGCGGGAACTCGGCGAGCGACAGTTCGTGCGTCACCAGCGGCACCGGGTCGAGCAGCCCGGCCGCGAACACCCGCACGGTGTGCGACCACGCGTCCGGCGGCGCCCCGAAGACGGTGTGCACCTCCAGCTGCCGTACGACGAGATCGGTCGGGTCCAGTCCGTCGGCGCCCGGCGCCGGGATGCCCGTCAGCACCAGCCGCCCGCCGCGCCGCAGCAGCGCGGCGGCCGTGCGGGCGGCGTCGGCGGACCCCGCGGTCTCGATCACGACGTCGAAGTCGCCGGGAAGCTCCTGCTCCTTGGTGCGGAAGTCGGTGGCGCCGAACTGCCGCGCCAGCGCCTCCCGGTCCCTCCTGGTGCCCACGACCAGCAGTTCGGCCGGGGAGCCGGCGCGCAGGAACTGCACGGCGAACATGCCGAGCGTTCCGGTGCCGACCACAGCGACCCGCTCGCCGGGCCGGGCGTTCGCCTTCAGCGCGGCGGCCGCGATACAGGCGGCCGGCTCCAGCAGGGCGGCCGCCGTCAGGTCGGCGTCGTCGGGCAGCACGTGCAGCAGGCGGGCCGGCAGGGTCAGCGTCGGCGCCATCGCGCCGGGCTGGGTGAACCCGGTCTCCTCGTAGCCGTCGGTGCACAGGGTGGTCTCGCCGGCGTGGCAGCGGTCGCACACCTGGCAGTTGCGAAAGCCCTCGCCGACCACCTTGCGGCCGGTCAGACCCGCCGGGACACCCGGGCCCACGGCCTCGACGGTCCCGGACCACTCATGACCCGGCGTCAGCGGGTAACGGACGTACCCCTCGGGCCGGTTGCCCTGGTAGACCTCGCGGTCGCTGCCGCAGATCCCGACCGAGTGCACCCGCACCAGCGCCTCGCCGGCCCCCGGCTCACGCGGGGTGTGCGCGGTGAGCCGGTGCTCGCCGGGCGCCTCGATGACGACGTGGACGGTCACTGCGCGCCCTTCGGCTGCCGCTTCTCCCAGCCCTCGGCCCACAGGTCGAAGCGGGCCTGCTGCTGCGGGAACTCGGCGGCCGCGTCCACGTCCAGCTCGACGCCGAGCCCCGGCGCGTCGGACAGGTCGAAGTAGCCGTCGACGACCTCGGGCGCGCCCTTGACCACCTTCTTGATCTCCGCGTCGGCGAAGTCGTTGAAGTGCTCGAGGATCTTGAAGTTCGGCGAGGTGAAACCGACCTGGAGGGACGCCGCGGTGAGCACCGAACCGCCCACGTTGTGCGGGGCGATGAGCATGTAGTGGGTCTCGGCGGTCGCGGCGAGCTTGCGCGTCTCCCAGATGCCGCCGATGTGGCCGAGGTCCGGCTGGATGATGTCCACGGCCTGGCTGTCGAACAGCTCCCGGAACTCGATCCGGTCGTGGATGCGCTCACCCGTGGCCACCGGGATGTCCACCTTCGCGGCCACCTTCTCCAGCGCCTTCAGGTTCTCCGGCGGCACCGGCTCCTCCAGCCAGGCCGGCTGGAAGGGCGCCAGCTCCTTGGCGAGGCGCACCGCGGTGGCGGGGGAGAAGCGGCCGTGCATCTCCAGCATCAGCTCGGTCTCCGGACCGATGGCGTCCCGCACCGCCTCGATCAGCGAGACCGCGTACAGGGACTGCTGGTGGTCGAGCTCGAAGTGCCCGGTGCCGAAGGGGTCGATCTTCAGCGCCTTGTACCCGCGCTCCACGACGCCCTGCGCGGCCTTGTGGTACGCCTCCGGGGTGCGCTCGGTGGTGTACCAGCCGTTGGCGTACGCCTTGACCTTGTCGGTGACCTTGCCGCCCAGCAACTGCCACACCGGTACGCCGAGGGCCTTGCCCTTGATGTCCCAGCAGGCCATCTCGACGACCGCGATGCCGGACATCACGATCTCGCCGGCCCGCCCGTAGTCGCCGTACTTCATGCGCTTGACGAGGTCCTCGACGGCGAACGGGTCCGAGCCCAGGATGTGGTTGGTCTCGGCCTCCTTCAGGTAGCCGAGGAGGGCGTCGGTGTGGCCCAGCATCCGGGTCTCTCCGACTCCGGTCAGCCCCTCGTCGGTGTGCACCAGGACGTAGGTCAGGTTGCGCCACGGCGTGCCGACCACGTGTGTGCTGATTCCGGTGATGCGCACGGCAGTTGCCCTCCGCTGTTCGAGATTTCGTCACACGTTCGAAATGCTGGCGTGACAGTAAGGACGGGGCGCCGCCACCGTCAAGGGGTTCAACGCGTAACGGTCTCGAGACTTTCGGTGAGCGGACCCTTGCCTTCCCACACAACCTTCACAACGGTGCCTAGGAACGTTACCCAGGGCGCACCTAGTCTTCCCGCGTCATGGACTTCTGCCACTCCTGCCACCGCCACCTCAACGGCGCCCTCGCCTGCCCCGGCTGCGGCGTGCCCGTGGACCAACTGCGCGCCCACGCCGAGGAGCCCGCGGGGCAGGAGTACGCCTACGGGACGTACGACCACGACGAGCAGGGCGCGGAGGATCCGCCGGACCGGGACGCGCCGGACGACACGCCGGACGCCAGGCTGGACGCCCCCGCCGGCCGACGGCTCCGCGGCGCCGGGCCACGCTGGTGGTGATGCTCGATCGCCTGCCGGGCAAGGGGGTGCGGATGGAGGATACGG